>NZ_VWPE01000014.1:0-66544 GCF_009829635.1 Actinomyces sp. zg328 | reverse complement strand
GGCGGCGGCCGTCCCGGTGGTGGCGGCGGCTTCGGCGGCGGCCCCCGCGGGGGCCGCGGCGGTCGCGGCTCCACGCAGGGCGCCTTCGGGCGCGGTGGCGGCGCCCCCCGCGGGCGCAAGTCCAAGCGGGCCAAGCGCCAGGAGTTCGAGCAGCAGAGTGCGCCGTCGCTCGGCGGCGTCATCGTCCCGCGCGGCGATGGCTCCACCGTGGTGCGCGTGCGCCAGGGCGCCACGCTGACCGACCTCGCTGAGAAGATCAACGCCAACCCGGCGGCCCTGGTCACCGTCCTGTTCCACCTGGGGGAGATGGCCACGGCCACCCAGTCTCTCGATGAGGACACCTTCGGCCTGCTGGGCGCCGAGCTCGGCTACGACGTCCAGATCGTCTCCCCGGAGGACGAGGACCGCGAGCTCCTGGGCTCCTTCGACATCGACCTGGAGGCCGAGGAGGCCGGCTGGGACGACGAGGACATGGCCCCCCGCCCGCCCGTGGTCACCGTCATGGGCCACGTCGACCACGGTAAGACCAAGCTCCTGGACGCCATCCGCTCCACGGACGTCGTGGCGGACGAGGCCGGCGGCATCACGCAGTCGATCGGCGCCTACCAGGTGCACGTCCCTGTGGGCGACGAGACCCGTCCGATCACCTTCATCGACACCCCCGGTCACGAGGCCTTCACGGCCATGCGCGCCCGCGGTGCCGAGGTCACGGACATCGCGATCCTCGTCGTCGCCGCGGATGACGGCGTCATGCCGCAGACCGTTGAGGCCCTCAACCACGCCCAGGCAGCGAACGTGCCGATCGTGGTGGCCGTCAACAAGATCGACAAGGAGGGCGCGAACCCGGACAAGATCCGCGGCCAGCTCACCGAGTACGGCCTTGTGCCCGAGGAGTACGGCGGCGACACCATGTTCGTCGACATCTCCGCCAAGCAGCGCCTCCACATCGACGAGCTCCTTGAGGCCGTGGTCCTCACCGCTGACGCGGCCCTGGACCTGCGCGCCAACCCGAGCGCGGACGCGCGCGGCGTGACGGTCGAGGCCAAGCTCGACAAGGGCCGCGGCGCCGTCACCACGGTGCTCGTCCAGCAGGGCACCCTGCGCGTGGGAGACCCGATCGTGGCCGGCTCGTCCTACGGGCGCGTGCGCGCCATGTTCAACGAGCACGGGGAGAACCTCGACGAGGCCGGGCCCGCCCGCCCGGCCCTGGTCCTGGGGCTCACGAGCGTGCCCAGCGCGGGCGACTCCTTCATCGTCGCCCCCGACGACCGCACCGCCCGGCAGATCGCCGACAAGCGCGAGGCCGCCGAGCGCGCCGCCCTCCTGGCCAAGCGCCGCAAGCGCGTGTCCCTGGAGAACCTCTCCGACGTCCTCAAGGCCGGGAAGGTCGACACCCTCAACCTCATCCTCAAGGGTGACAGTTCGGGCGCCGTCGAGGCCTTGGAAGACTCGCTGCTCAAGATCGACGTCGGCGAGGAGGTCGCCCTGCGCGTCATCCACCGCGGCGTCGGTGCCATCACGCAGAACGATGTCAACCTCGCGACGGTCGACTCGGCGGTCATCATCGGCTTCAACGTCCGCCCCGCCGAGCGCGTGGCGGAGTTGGCCGACCGCGAGGGCGTCGACATGAAGTTCTACTCGGTCATCTACAACGCGATCGAGGACGTCGAGGCCGCCATGAAGGGCATGCTCAAGCCCATCTACGAGGAGGTCGAGCTCGGCACCGCGGAGATTCGCCAGGTCTTCCACTCCTCGAAGTTCGGCTCGATCGCCGGCTCGATCGTCCGCTCGGGCACCATCAAGCGCGGGGCCAAGGCCCGCCTGGTGCGCGACGGCGTTGTCGTGGGCGGCGACCTCGCCGTCGAGACCCTGCGCCGTGAGAAGGACGACGTCACCGAGGTCCGAGAGGGCTACGAGTGCGGTATCAACCTGGGCTTCAAGGACATCGCCGAGGGCGACGTCATCGAGACCTGGGAGCTGCGCGAGAAGCCCCGCTCCTGAGCGCTCCTGAGCAACGGCGGCCGGTCACCCCCGTGGGGTGGCCGGCCGCCGCCGGCAGGGGCGGTGAGGCGGCTCATGCGGGTCGCCGACGCGCTCACCCCCGATCCCGGGGCCGCCCCCTTCCGCCGACCACCACCGTATCCACACAGCATCCGGCCGCCGAGCGCTTAGCGCGCACGGCCCTAGACGGGAGCCGCACCATGATGAGAGCCGCCGTTCAGACCTCCTACGACGCGAAGAATCCCCACCTGGAGATCACGCGGGTCCGCCGACCCGAGATCGGCCCGCACCAGGCCCTGATCAAGGTCACCGCCGCCGGGGTCAACCCGCTCGACATCATGATCGCCCGAGGCGAGGTCCGCCTCATCACCCCCTACGCCCTGCCGTTGGTCGCCGGCAACGAAGTGGTCGGGATCGTCGAGCAGGTCGGCTCGACAGCGCGCTCCCTGGAACCGGGGCAGCGCGTCTTCTCGCGCCTCCCCCTGGGCTCCATCGGCGCCTTCGCCGAGTACGTCGCCGTTGACGCCGACGCGCTGGCGGTGGTCCCCGAGCACCTCAGTGACGAGGAGGCCGCCGCCGTGCCCCTGACGGCCCTCACAGCCGTTCAGGCGCTTGATCTCATGGGCGCCACCAGCGCGGGGACGATCTTCATCTCGGGCGGTACCGGCTCGGTGGGTGCGATGGCGATCCCGATCGCCAAGTCCAGGGGCCTGACCGTGGTGACCAACGGCAGCGCCTCCAACCGGGAGCGGGTCCTCTCCCTGGGCGCGGACCGCTTCCTCGACTACCGCGCCGAGGACTATGCGCGGGTCCTCAGTGGCATTGACTACGTCCTGGACACCCTCGGGGGTGAGGAGACCCTTCGGCAGATGGGCGTCATGAGGCGCGGTGGCCACATCGTTTCCCTGCGCGGCCTGCCCAACGGCGCCTTCGCCTCACGGATGGGGATGCCGGCCTGGAAGCGTGCCCTCTTCACGGCGGCCGGATGGCGCCTGGACCGCGCCGCCCGCGGATACGGGGTCCGCTACGACTTCATCTTCGTCGAATCCGACGGGGCGCGGCTCCAGGAGGTCGCCGACCTCCTGTCGACTCGGCGGATCGCCCCGTCCGTCGACGAGGTGTTCCCCTTTGAAGAGGTCAGTGCCGCTCTGGACAAGGTGGCCAACGGCCACTCGCGCGGCAAGACCGTCCTGAGAATGACGGCGCGGCGCTGACCAGCGCGATCCCGCCCGCCCCTGAACGATGGGCCACGTGCGATGCCGAGTCCTCGGCGTCATCCATCGGCCAGGCGCGGCTCCTGGGCGGGGTATGTAGCGCTGATTGATCGCTCTTTCCCGGAGACGGTATTGTCACGCCTTCAGCCGTGACATTCTGGAGCAGTCGAGGTGACGGCCTGTCATGCCGCCCCGCCTGTCACATATCTCTGGAGGTCCGCCATGCCGTCTCCCATGAGCAGCGAGGGGACGGGCGCGCGCCGCGCCCGGATCATTGGGAAGGGATGGATCCAGGGCGTCGCCCTGGTCATGCTCTTCGGCTTCACAGTCATGGGCCTGCTGGCCTACCGCACGTACACCGACTCCATGCCCCAGCCCAGCAGGGTCGTGGCGGAGGACGGCACCGTCGTCTTCACCTCTGAGGACATCACCGCCGGCCAACAGCTCTTCCAATCGCGCGGGCTCATGGAATACGGCTCCATCGTCGGGCACGGCGGCTACCTTGGCCCGGACTTCACCGCCGAGTACCTGCGCATGGAGGCCGACTCGGTGAGCACCCAACTGACCGCCGCGGGCAACGGGGATCCCGCAACCGCCACCAAAGACATGCTGCGCGCCAACCGCTACGACGCCGCCAGCGGTGACCTCGTGTGGACCCCCGAGCAGGTGACCGCCTACGAGCGGGCGGTGGAGCACTACACCGCCATGTTCGGCCCCGACGCCGCCGCCAACGGCCTCAAGCCCGACCTCATCACCGACCCCGCCCAGGTGCGCCAGGTGACCGCCTTCATCGGTTGGACGGCCTGGGCCGCGGCGGCCGAGCGCCCCGGGCACGACTACTCCTACACGAACAACTGGCCCGCCGAGCCGCGCGTGGGCAACTCGCCCACGGGCGACCTCATGGTCTGGTCGGTGCTCTCCCTCATCGTCCTCATCGGCGGGACCGGCGTCATGTTCGCCATCTACGGGCGCTGGAGCCGGAGGATCGGCTGGCACTCCGAGGAGGCGCCCGCCCTGTCCTTCCGCCAGCCCGGCGAGGTGGGCCTGACCGGATCGCAGAGAGTCGTTGCCTGGTTCATCCTCACTATCGCGGTCCTCTTCCTCGTCCAGACCCTCGTGGGGGCCCTGGCCGAGCACTACCGGGCGGACGCGCTGAGCTTCTTCGGATTCGACATGGGCCGCTACATTCCCTTCTCCCTGGCCCGCACCTGGCACGTCCAGCTCTCCCTGTTCTGGACGGCCCTCGGGCTGCTCGGTGCGGGTCTTTTCCTCGCCCCCTTCATCGCTCGGCGCGAGCCCAAGAGGCAGCACGCGCTTGTCTGGGTGCTGCTTGTGGCCGCCGCGGCCGTCGTCGTCCTGTCCTGCCTGGCCGAGGCCGCCAGCCAGCACGGGGTGAGTTGGGCCAAGGGGCCGCTGTTCGCCCAGCAGTGGGAGTACCTCGATCTTCCCTTCGTCTTCCAGGTGCTGCTCACCGCGGCCCTCTTCATCTGGGTGGCCATCATCTGGCGCTCGATGCGGGGCCGGCTGCGCAACGAGCACGTGGCGAACATGCCCTGGCTGTTCATGTTCGCGGCCCTGGCCATCCCCGCCTTCTACGCCGTCGGCATGATGGCCCGCACTGGCACCCATGTCACCGTCGCCGAGTTCTGGCGCTTCTGGGTGGTCCACCTGTGGGTCGAGGACTTCCTCGAGCTGTTCACCACCGTCATGGTCGCCTACGTCTTCGTGCTGCTGGGCGTCGTGCGCGAGCGGATCGCCCTGGGCATCATCTTCATGGACATCATCCTCTACTCCGCGGGCGGGGTCATCGGGACGATGCACCACCTGTACTTCTCAGGCACCCCCGTGGAGCACATGGCGCTGGGCGCCTTCTTCTCCGCCGCCGAGGTCATCCCGCTGACCTTCCTCACCGTGGAGGCCTGGGCCTTCATGCAGCTCGGGGCCAATCGCCACGGCAAGGACGCCAAGCCCTTCCCGCACCGCTGGGCCGTCATGTTCCTCGTCGCCGTCGGCTTCTGGAATTTCCTCGGCGCCGGCGTCTTCGGCTTCCTCGTCAACCTGCCGATCGTCTCCTACTACGAGATCGGCACCGCGCTGACCGCCAACCACGCGCACGCCTCCATGATGGGCGTCTACGGCTTCATGGCCCTGGGACTGGGCATGTTCGCCCTGCGCTACCTCATCCCGAAGGAGAAATGGCCAGAGCGCCTGGCGAGGACCTCCTTCTGGAGCCTCAACATCGGACTGGCCTGGATGTGCTTCGCCACCCTCCTGCCACTGGGCATCCTCCAGTTGCGCTACTCGGTGGGCACCGGCTACTACGAGGCCCGCCAGCTCACCTACATCACCGACACGGTCAACACGATCATCGAGTGGGGGCGCATGCCCGGCGACCTCATCTTCATCCTCGGTGGGGTCCTGCCCTACCTCCGCATCGCCTTGCTCGGGGCGCGGCACTGGCGTCAGGGACGCACCGTGGAATCCTTCGAGGATGACGCGCTCTACGAGGAGCTCGACACCCGGCGCCAGTCATGGCGCGGCGAGCGCGCGGAACTGAGCGACTGATGGCCCCGCCCGATGTGAGCGCCTGGCTCGTGGCCGGCTATGCGCTCCTCATGCTGGGCGTGGCGTGGGCCGTGGACGTCCTCGGCTCGCGCAGCGCCCGGCGCTCGCTGAACTGGCGGCACGCGGACTTCCTCTACCACGACGACGTCGACGGCTGGCGCTGCCACGAGGACCAATGGCTGTGGCCCACGGCTTTCGACCCGGACAAGCGGGTCATCCGCTACGAGGGCGCGCACGCGATCTGCGGGCGCTGCCCGGCGAAGAGCACGTGCTCACCCACACCCGGCCCCCGGGAGATCACCAGGCCCGTGGACCCCTGGCCCTACTCCGAGGCCGGGCGCTTCCACCGGGGCCTGGCCCTCGTCATCGCCATGGCCGGCACCTTCCTGTGCCTGAGCATGACCCTGCTCCTCCACAGCCCCGGCGACCTCATCGTCCTGGGAACGGCCCTGGCCATCATGGCGGCGGGCTCCTTGCCGCTGGCCCGCCATCTGTGGTCCACCCCTGACGGCGCCCCCGAGCACCTGCCCCATATCGGCGCCGAGGAACTGGCCGCCACGATCCCCGGGGCCGGCGCGGGCCGGGGGACCGGCGCTAGGGGCAGGGCCGGCCTCGGAGCCGGAAGCCACTCCATGGCGGGCTGGTCCCGCCTGCCCACCAGGAAGGACACCACCGCATGACCACCCCGATGATCGCCGCGCTCTGCGCGGTCATCCTCCTTGTCCTGCTCCTGTCCCTGTCGCTCAAGACCGTCTCCCAGTACGAGCGGGGCATCGTCTTCCGCCTGGGGCGCCTGCGCCCCGTCTACGAGCCGGGGCTGCATCTCGTCATCCCCCTCGTGGAGCGCATGCAAAAGGTGGACACGCGCGTGGTGACCCTGACGATCCCGCCCCAGGAGGTCATCACCGAGGACAACGTGCCCGCCAGGGTCAACGCCGTCGTCCTGTTCAACGTGATCGACCCGGTCAAGGCCGTCATGGAGGTGGAGAACTACGCCATCGCGACTTCCCAGATCGCCCAGACGACCCTGCGCTCCGTGCTCGGGCGGGTCGACCTCGACACCGTCCTGGCGCACCGCTCGGCCCTCAACGCCGACCTGCGCGACATCATCGAGGGCCAGACCCGCCCCTGGGGCGTGGATGTGAGCGTCGTCGAGATCAAGGACGTGGAGATCCCCGAGCAGATGCAGCGCGCGATGGCCCGGGGCGCCGAGGCCGAGCGGGAGCGGCGGGCCAAGGTCATCAGCGCCCGCGGCGAGCTCCAGGCCTCTGAGGAACTGCGCCAGGCCGCGGACACCCTCTCGCGCTCACCCGCCTCGCTCCAACTGCGCTACCTCCAGACCCTCCTAGAGCTGGGCGCCGACCAGAACTCCACCGTGGTCTTCCCCCTGCCCATGGACCTCATCGGACCGCTCCTGGACAGGTACGCGCCCGCTGGCGGCGCCGGGTCCGACGGGCGGGCGCGTGGGGACGACGGCGGCTCAGCGCTGCCGCCCTCCCAGGCCTGAGGGGCGCCGCGAGACCTGGCGCACCAGGTCGGCGACGAACACGGCGACCGCCGCCCACACCAGCGCCATGGCCGCCCAGCGCGCGCCGGAGATCTCCTCGTGGAACACTAGCCACGCCAGGAGGAATTGGAGGATCGGCCCCAGGTACTGCGCCATGCCGATCGTCGTGAGGGCCACCCGGCGCGCGCCCGCGGCGAAGAGCAGGAGGGGGACGGCGGTCACGGGCCCCGCTATTAGGAGCAGTGCCCCGATGCTCGGCGAGGCCTGCGCGCCCTGGAAGACCGTCCGGCCCTGGGCGGCGAGGCAGCCCAGGTAGGCGGCGGCGAGCGGCGCCACGGCCAGGGATTCCACGGTGAGCCCCGTCAGGGCGTCCACATGCGCCCCGGAGCGCTTCTTCGCCAAGCCGTAGAGCCCGAAGCTCCCCGCCAGCCCGAGGCTCACCCACGGCAGCGCCCCCTGGGCGACGACGAGCACGAGCACGCCGATCCCCGCCAGGGCCAGCGCCGCCAGCTGGAGCCGGCGCAGGCGCTCCCCGAGGAAGAGCGCCGCCAGCGCCACGGTGACGAGCGGGTTGATGAAGTAGCCCAGGGCGGCGTCGGCCGTGCGCCCCGAGTTCACGCCATAGACGTAGATGAGCCAATTGAGGGTGACGATAAGGCCTGAGACCACGAGGGATCCGGCCAGCCGGGGCGTGGTCAGCGCGGCGCGCAGCCGGCCCCAGCGGCGCAGCAGGGCCACGGCGATGAGGCAAGTGGACAGCGTCCACAGGACCCGGTGCCCGATGATCTCCAGGCTGCCGGCGGCGGCCAGCAGGCGGAAGTACAGCGGGAACATGCCCCACAGCAGGTAGCAGCCGAGCACCATCGTCAGGCCGGAGGCGGCCGGGGCGGAGGGACGGGCGGGGGAGGGGGGAGTGCTCATGCGGTGCTCATCGTGCGCTCATGGCGTGGTTGGCCTGGCTTTCGTGCCTCGCGGGAGGCGGGCCCGATACTATCGGCGCGCCGGGCGCCCCGCTCGGATGACTCACCGCCCCGCATCGACCCGCATGCCGTGTCAATCCGCATGCCGGATGAAGGAGAGCCCCATGGCCGACTCCGCCCGCGCCCGCAAGGTCGCCGACCGCATCCATGAGACCGTGGCCCGCCTCCTCCAGGGCCGCATCAAGGACCCCCGCCTGGGGTTCATCACCATCACCGACGTCCGCGTCACCGGCGACCTGCAGCAGGCCACCGTCTTCTACACCGTCTACGGCTCCGACGAGGAGCGCAGGGACACCGCCGCCGCGTTGCGCTCGGCCACCGGCCTCATCCGCTCCGAGGTGGGCCGCGCGCTCGGCATCCGGCTCACCCCCACGATCGCCTTCCAGCTCGATGCCCTGCCGACGACGGCCAAGTCCATCGAGGACGCCCTCGCCCAGGCCCGTGCCAACGATGAGCGGATCGCCCGCGCCGCCGAGGGCGCCGCCTACGCCGGGGACGCCGACCCTTACCGGCACGACGACGAGGAGGGCGCTGAGGACCCCGCCGAGGGGCCTGACGACGGGCCCGCCCCCGGGGGCGCCGGGGCGCAGGGCGCGGCGGCGGCCGAGCGGTGAGCCGCCCCCGGGTCGCCCGCGGCGCCGTCACCGCCGACGACGGCCTCCTCCTCATCGACAAGCCCGCCGGCGTCACGAGCCACGACGTCGTCGCCGCCGCGCGCCGCATGGGCGCCACCCGCAAGGTCGGCCACGCCGGCACCCTCGACCCCATGGCCACCGGCCTGCTCATCCTCGGCGTCGGCCGCGCCACCCGCTTCCTGACCCACCTCGTGGGCGCGGACAAGACCTACGAGGCGACCGTGCGCCTGGGCCAGGAGACCCTCACCGAGGACGCCGAGGGTGAGCCCACCGCCTGGCGGGGCTGCCCGGCGCCCGCGGACGAGGCGCGGCGAGCCGATCTCAACGGGCGCCTCGACGCCGCGCTAGCCGGCTTGACCGGCCCGATCATGCAGGTCCCCAGCGCCGTCTCCGCCATCAAGGTCAACGGCGTGCGCTCCTACAAGCGCGTGCGCGACGGCGAGGAGGTCGCCCTGGCGGCGCGCCCCGTCACCATCCACGCGATCACCCCCCTCGGGGCCCTGCGCCCGGGAGCCGTGGAGGGCCCGGCGGGCCAGGAGGTGCCCGTCGTCGACCTCGACCTGCGCGTGACCTGCTCCTCGGGGACCTATGTCCGCGCCCTGGCGCGCGATCTCGGCGAGGCCCTGGGCTGCGGCGCGCACCTGACCGCCCTGCGCCGCACCCGCGTCGGCCCCTTCGACGTGGCCGAGGCCCTCTGCCTGGACCGGGCCAGCGCCCAGGTGGAGGCCGGCGCTGGCGACGACCCGCCATCGGGGCTGCGCACGCTGCCCCTGGCCGAGGCCGGGCGGCGCTGCTTCCCCGCCGTCGACCTCAGCCGCGATGAGGCTCGCGCGCTCCGCCACGGGCAGGCACTGCCCCAGGCGGTGCTGGACCGCGAGGGCCCCGCGCCCGGGCGCCCCTCAGTCGCGGAAGCGGCGCGGGCCGCCGGTGGCGAGCACCGTGCGGGACGCGGCATCGTCGCCGGGTTCGATCCCGACGGCGTCCTCGTGGCACTGTTGATCCGAGAGAGTGGGCGGGCCCGGCCGGCCCTCGTCCTCTCACCAGCATGATGAGCCCCGGCGAAGGGAGTATGACGATGAGCGGATGCGGCTGCGGAGGAAGCGCGTGCGGCGGCCCCGGCGCGGAGCCCGCCGAGGCCGGTCGCGCCCCGGCCCCCCAGGTGGTCCAGCCCATGGCCGCCCAGGCCGGGGGCGCCGCGAGTCCCGGGGGCGTGGTCCCCGGCCGCAAGGCCGGCAACATCCTGGGCCTGCGCGCCGTGAGCACCGCACCGGCCCCCGCTGGTGGCTGCGGCTGCGGGAACCACGGGCACTGAGGACCCGCGTGGCCGCAGCGCCTTGAAGCGACGGCGCGGGGGAGAGGGCGGGGGCCCGCCCCCTCCCTGGGCAGCGCGGCTGGCGCGCGGGTCGGCCTCATCGTGGCGGTGGCCAGCGCGATGAGCGCCGTCAGGGTCACGGCGGCGCCGCGCGCCAGATCGGCTCTCAGGAGTCTGCGGAGGCTGCCGCGCCCTCCTTCGATGACTTGGTGGGGGAGGCGGGCGCCGCTCGCGGGTCCCACCGCGCCCGCGCGGCGCCCAGGAGGGCCGCGAGCGCGATCGTGAGCGCCCCGGTGACGGTGATCGTCAGCGCGGCCCCCCTTCCCGGCCCGGAGCCGACCAGCGCCGCTGGGATCCCGCCATCGCGCACGAGGGGGGAGAAGACCTGGTCCGCCAGCGGGGCCGCGGTGGCGTAGGCCAGGAGGTAGCCCGACTGCGTGATGAGGCTGATCGCGCCCCAGGCGGCGGCCTCGCTCCCGGGGTCGAGGCGCTCGCGCGCGAGGGCATCGGCGCCCGCCTGGCATAGGGCGAGCGCGGCGAAGGCGATGATCCCCGCGACGGCGACCGACCAGAGCCAGGGGCGGGCGGCCATGGCGATCATGGCGGCCCCCGTGATGGCGGTGCCCCCGGTGAGCAGGCTGGCCGGGCGGGCCCGCGTGGCGGTCGCCAGGGCGGCGCCGATCAGCAGGCCCGTGGCGCACAGCGTCTCGATGAGGCCGACTCCCGAGGCACTCATCCATGGCAGGAGGGAGGGCTTGAACAGCACCTGCACGACCCCGATCGTGGTGGTCAGTGCGGTCATGATGATGACGAGGGCCCGCAGACGGGGCTCGTGGCGGATCTGGTGCCATCCGCCCAGGAGGCGCTCGCGGGCGGGCGCGGGCGCCTCGGCCGCCCGCGGGGGGAGGGCCCGGCGCACGGCCAGTGAGCAGGCCACGGTGAGGGCGCAGGTGGAGGCGTCGATGAGGATGATGCCGGGCAGTCCCAGGACGGGCAGGAGGAGGCCCGCCAGGGCGGGGGCGACGAGGAGCTTGGCGGCGCTCGACGCCTGGAGGAGGCCGGAGGCCCGCACGTACTGCTCGGGATCGACGAGCTCGGAGACGGAGGCCCGCAGGGCCGGCTCGGTGAGCGAGGCCATGACGGAGGACAGGGCGACGCCGACCAGCACGAGCGCCAGGCTCGGGCGGCCCGGTCGCAGCGCCGCTAGGATGACGAGCAGGCCGAGGATGGAGCCGCCGTCGCCGAGGATCATCACCAGGCGGCGGTCGTGGCGGTCGGCCAGGGCGCCCGCCACGGGGGCCAGGAGGATGAGCGGCGCCAGGGCGCATATCTGCACGGCGGCCACGGCACTGGCCGAGCCGGTGGAGGCGTAGGCCATGATCGCCAGGCCGAAGGCCGTCATCCCCGTGCCGAGCGAGGTGATGAAGGAGCCCAGGACCAGCAGGCCGAGCAGCCTCATCCCTCCGCCTCCGGGGATGCGGGTGCGGCCGGGCCGGTCAGGGCCCCGGGGGCGGTGGACAGGAGGGCCTCCGCGGCCAGCAGGACGCCGGCCATGCGCCGGGGGGCCTGGTCGGCCTCGCCTGTGAAGATGCCCTCGTCGACGAGCATGGCCCCACTGGTCAGCAGGATCTCGATGGTGGTGCGCGGGTCCGAGCAGGTGAAGGAGCCCTCGGCGATCCCGTCCTCCACGACCCCCACCAGGATCGGTGTGAGCGCGCGGATCGTGGTGACCAGCGACAGGAGGTGGAAATGCGTGTTGGCAGCGTCGTGGAGGCCGTCGATCAGCGCGGCCGCATCGCCCTTGACCCTCATAGCGCCGATGACCGCCATGAACCGCCGCGGCGCCGGGAGGCCGCTCGCCGCCGCCTGGGCGGCGCGCTCGGCGATCAGCGCGGCCGTGCGCTCGATCAGGGCGCTCAGGATCGCGTCCTTGCTGGTGAAGTGGTAGTAGAGCGTGCCCTTGGCGATGCCCACCGCGTCCAGGATGTCGCCGGTTGTGGTGGCGCTCACCCCCTTGGTGGCGAACAGGCGCTCGGCGGCGTCGAGGATCTCCTCACGGCGCTCGGCCGCGGGCTTGCTGACACGGGGCATGAGACCGGTCTCCTCCCGGGAGGGCTCTGGGCCGATCCGCATCGACCGACCGTCGGTCGGTAGCGTATGAGTGAGGCTGGCCCAGCGCAACCCCCGCCTGCTCGGGTGCCGCTCGGCGGGCGCCGGTCCCCCCTCCTGGTTCGCGCCGCCGTCGTCTCCGTGGCAGGGTTGCCCCAGTCATGCAGGCCGACCCGGCGGGGCCGCCCACCCGCGGGCGCCCGTCGGCCATGAGAAGAGCAGGATCGCACCCGGTGGAGATCTGGTACGGCGCCGAGCAGGTGCCCGAGTCGCCACGCGCCCCCAGCGGCGCCGCTTGCGCTGGAAGCGCCGTGACTGTCGGGGTCTTCGACGGCGTCCACCGCGGCCACCAGCGGATCCTCGCCCGCGTCGTCGAGCGCGCCCGCGCCCTGGGGCCCGGCTGCCTCGCCGTCGCCGTCACCTTCGACCCGCACCCCCTGACCGTCCACCGCCCCGGGATCGATCTGGCGATGATCGCCTCCCTGCCCGACCGCCTCGAGGCCATGGCCGCCACCGGCCTGGACGCGGTCCTCGTCATCCCCTACACCCTGGGCTTCGCCGACCAGTCTCCCGAGGGCTTCGTGCGCGACTGGCTCGAGGGGCTCCTCGGCGCGCGGGCCATCGTCGTCGGGGGCGACGTGCGATTCGGCCGGGGTAACTCCGGCGACGCCGACTCCCTGCGCGCCATCGGTGCCGCCGACGGCATCGAGATCGAAATCGTCCCCGAGGTCCTGGCCCCCGGCGGGCGGCGGTGGTCCTCCACCTGGGCACGCGAGTGCCTCGCCGCCGGAGACGTGCGCCAAGCCGCTGAGATCCTGGGCCGGCCCCACCGCGTGCGCGGCGTCGTCATCCATGGGCTGCGGCGCGGTCGCGAGCTCGGCTTCCCCACCGCCAACCTCGACGCCGCCACCGCCGGCGTCGTGCCCCCGGACGGCGTGTACGCCGGATGGCTCGTGCGAGGGGGGCGGGGCGGTGCCCCCGAGGGCGAGCGCCTGCCCGCCGCGATCTCGATCGGCACCAACCCCACCTTTGACGATGTCCTGGCCCGCACCATCGAGGCCCACGTGCTCGGCCGGGCGGACCTCGATCTCTACGGCGAGGACGTGGCCGTGGACTTCGTGTCCCACCTGCGCCCCATGCTCGCCTTCGACTCCTTGGAGCCGCTGCTGGAGCGGATGCGCCAGGACGTCATCGAGACCGCAGGGGCCCTGGGCGTCCCCGTTCCCGAGCCCGTGCGCCCGCAGGACGTCACCGCCTGAGCACGGCCCCGCTGGCGGGGGCCGCGCCCTGTGCCCGGTCCCACAGGCCCCGGGGAGGGGAGGGGGTCGGTCTGCTGGTACTGTTGGCGCGCCGTCGATCGGCCGCGGAATCGTCATGCCCGGGTGAACATGCCCCGGCGCTCCGCGCAACGAGAAGAAGGAGCCCGCACATGTCGGTCACCCCTGAGCGCAAGTCCGAGATCATCGCCGAGTACGCCACCCATGAGGGTGACACGGGCTCCCCCGAGGTCCAGGTCGCCGTTCTCACCGAGCGCATCTCCAACCTCACCGAGCACTTCAAGACCCACACGCACGACCACCACTCGCGCCGCGGCCTCTACCTGCTCATCGGCAAGCGCCGCCGCCTCCTCGACTACCTCATGAAGGAGGACATCGAGCGCTACCGCTCGCTCATCGCCCGCCTCGGCATCCGCCGCTGAGGCCCGCGTCCGAGGTCTTCCGCCCGGCCCCGTCATCCCCCGGATGACGGGGCCGGGCGCGTTCGCGCTGATCCGGCCGCGTCCATCGCCGAGCGCGTCGAGGACCTGCTCGGGCGCCTGAACCTGGAGGAGAAGGCCGGCCAGCTCACCTAGTACTTCTACCTGCGCTCCATTAGCCCCGGGATCCCCGGGCCCGCCGGGTCTGCCGGGTCTGCCGGGTCCGATGGCGCCGACGACCTCGCCGAGCAGGACCGGGACGCCCTGGCCCAGTTTGAGATGGTCGAAGGCGAGGTGCGCGCCGGGCGGACCGGGAGCCTGCTCTTCGTGCGCAGTCCCGAGGTCATCAACGCGCTTCAGCGCATCGCCGTGGGGCAGAGCGTGAGCGTGGACGTGGCCAACATCGGCTCTCGCGACGGCGAGGAGGTGGTCCAGCTCTACATCCACCAGCGCCACGGCACCTCCACCCGCCCTGAGTGCGAGCTCAAGGCCTTTACGCGCGTGGCCATCCCCGCCGGCCGATCCTGCGCCGTCGAGTTCGTGCTCGGCCCGGATGAGTTGTCCTATTGGTCGGCCGTCACCCGCTCGCGCGTCCAGGACGTCACCACGATCGATGTTTACGTGGGCGGCTCCAGCGCGGCCAGCGCCCACACGGTCCTCGAGGTCGTGCGGTAAGGGCATCGCCCCCGCGACTTTTCTTCCCCGCAGCGCGTCTCATCTCACGTGATGGATCCGACCGCCCGAGCGGGTCCCGGCTTAGACTTTGTCTGCCATATCTTTGTGAGAAAGAGACACATCGACGATGTTCATTGATGACCCCGAGGTCACCGCCGCCGAGGCAGTGATCGACAACGGCTCCTTCGGCAAGCGCGTGATCCGCTTCGAGACCGGCCGCCTGGCCAAGCAGGCCGCGGGCAGCGCCATGGCCTACCTCGATGGCGAGACCGCCATCCTGTCCGCCACTACCGTGGGCAAGCACCCCAAGGACCAGTTCGACTTCTTCCCGCTGACCGTGGATGTCGAGGAGCGCCAGTACGCCGCCGGCCGCATCCCCGGCTCCTTCTTCCGCCGCGAGGGCCGCGCCGGCACCTCCGCCGTCCTGGCCTGCCGCCTCATCGACCGCCCCCTGCGCCCCTCCTTCGTCAAGGGCCTGCGCAACGAGGTCCAGGTCGTCGAGACCGTCCTGGCGATCCACCCGGATGACGCCTACGACGTCCTGGCGATCAACGCCGCCTCCATGTCCACCCAGATCGCGGGCCTGCCCTTCGCCGGTCCCGTGGCCGGCACCCGCCTGGCGCTCATCGACGGCCAGTGGGTGGCTTTCCCCCGCTGGTCTGAGCTTGAGCGCGCCACCTTCAACATGGTCGTGGCCGGCCGCGTCCTGGAGGACGGCGACGTCGCCATCATGATGGTCGAGGCCGGCGGCACCGAGAACATGATGGACCTCATCGCCGCCGGCGCCACCGCCCCCACCGAGGCCGTCGTCGCCGAGGCCCTGGAGGCCGCTAAGCCGCACATCAAGGCCCTGTGCGAAGCCCAGATGGAGGTCGCTCAGCACGCCTCCAAGCCCACCGCCGAGTTCCCCCTCTACCTGGACTACTCCGACGAGCAGTACGACGCCGTCGAGAAGGCCGCCCAGGCCCGCGGCCTCGCCGCCGCGATCGCCACCGAGGGCAAGCACGCCCGCGACGAGGCCATCGACGCCGTGCGCGACGCCGTCCTGGCCGACCTCGCCGAGGCCTTCCCCGCCGAGGAGGACGCCAAGGCCCTCAAGGCCGCCTTCCGCTCCGTGACCAAGAAGGTCGTGCGCCACCGCACCCTCACCGAGGGCATCCGCATGGACGGCCGCGGCCTGAAGGACATCCGCACCCTGGGCGCCGAGGTCGAGGTCCTGCCCCGCGTGCACGGCTCAGCCATCTTTGAGCGCGGCGAGACCCAGATCATGGGCGTGACCACTCTCAACATGCTGCGCATGGAGCAGCAGATCGACGACCTCACGCCGATCACCCACAAGCGCTACATGCACCAGTACGTCTTCCCGCCCTTCTCCACCGGGGAGACCGGCCGCGTCGGCGCCCCCAAGCGCCGCGAGATCGGTCACGGCGCTCTCGCTGAGCGCGCCCTCGTGCCCGTCCTGCCCAGCCGCGACGACTTCCCCTACGCCATCCGGCAGGTCTCCGAGGCCCTGGGCTCCAATGGCTCGACCTCCATGGGCTCGGTGTGCGCCTCGACCCTGTCGATGTCCCAGGCCGGCGTCCCGCTGCGCGATCGCGTGGCCGGCATCGCCATGGGCCTCATGCACGAGGTCATCGACGGCGAGACCAAGTGGGCCACCCTCACCGACATCCTCGGGTCCGAGGACGCCTTCGGCGACATGGACTTCAAGGTCGCCGGCACCCGTGACTTCATCACGGCCCTCCAGCTCGACACCAAGCTCGACGGCCTGCCCTCCGAGGTCCTCGCCGGCGCGCTCGGCCAGGCCCGCGACGCCCGCTTCCACATCCTCAACCTCATCGACGAGGCCCTGGGCGACGAGCCCTTCGAGATGGCCCCCACCGCCCCGCGCGTGCTGACCGTCAAGATCCCCGTCGACAAGATCGGCGAGGTCATCGGCCCCAAGGGTAAGATGATCAACCAGATCCAGGAGGACACCGGCGCGGACCTGACGGTCGAGGACGACGGCACGATCTACATCGGCGCCACCGACGGCCCGTCCGCCGAGGCCGCCCGCGAGGCCGTCAACGCCATCGCCAACCCGCAGATGCCCGAGATCGGCGAGCGCTTCATCGGCACGGTCGTCAAGACCACGACCTTCGGCGCCTTCGTGTCCCTGTCCCCGGGCAAGGACGGCCTGCTGCACATCTCGCAGATCCGCCGACTCGTCGGCGGCAGGCGCGTGGAGAACGTCGAGGACGTCCTGGCCGTGGGCGACAAGGTCCAGGTCGAGCTCGCCGAGATCGACCCGCGCGGCAAGCTCAGCCTGCACGCCGTCCTCAACGAGGAGCAGCAGGCCGCGGAGGACGAGGCCCGCGCCCACCGCGGTGAGCGCTCCGAGGGGTCCGAGCGCCGTGAGCGCAGGCCCCGCCGCGCCCGCGCCGCCTCCGCCGAGTCGGAGGATGCCGAGGCCGGCGACGCCGAGGGGTCCGAGCGCCGTGAGCGCCGCCCGCGCCGCCGTCGCACCCGTACCGCGGAGGCCTCCGAGGACTGATCCTCGCGCGGCGAACCGGTCCTGACGTTTCTCGCGCGGGCGGAGCATCACGCTCCGCCCGCGCGAGAAACATTCACCGGGGCGGTTAGGCTGCGCGGGTGACTGAGACGAGCACGAGCAAGACGGCCATAGGACCCAGGGCCGCGCGCAGCGGCGCCGACTACGCCGAGGTGGAACTCATCCGCGCCAGCGCGGGAGCCCCCGGAACAGAGCTGAGCCTGACCGACGACGGCGCCCGGCTGCGCCGCTCCATCCTGCCCGGGGGAGTGCGGGTCATCACCGAGCAGGTGCCCGGGCTGCGCTCGGCCGCCCTCGGCATGTGGCTCGGGGTCGGCTCGCGCGACGAGGCCCCCGGCCAGGAGGGCTCCACCCACTTCCTGGAGCACCTGTTGTTCAAGGGCACGCCAACGCGCGACGCCCGCGGCATCGCCGAGGCCTTCGACATGATCGGCGGGGAGTCCAATGCCGCCACCGCCAAGGAGCACACCTCCTACTACGCCCGCGTCCAGGGCCAGGACGCTCTGACCGCCCTGGACATCCTGGCCGATATGGTCACCTCCTCGCTCCTCGACCCCGCCGAGGTGGAGACCGAGCGCACCGTCATTGTCTCCGAGCTCGCCGACGCCGCCGACGACCCCCAGGATGTCGCGCAGGAGGCCTTCGCCCGAGCCGCCTTCGGCGAGGGCACCCCCCTGGGCCGGCCCATCGGCGGCACCCCCGCGACGGTGACCGCCGTGCCCCGCGACGCCGTGTGGGAGCACTACCGGCGCACCTACGCCTCCGACGCGCTCGTGGTGGCCGCGGCCGGCGCCGTCGACCACGACGAGATCTGCGAGCGCGTGGCCTCCGACCTTGCCTCGGCCGGCTGGGACGCCTCCGCCGACGCCGTGCCGCGCCCCCGCCGCTTCGAGACCGAGCCGATCGTCGATCTCGACGTCCACGACGTCACCATTGAGCGCGACAGCGAGCAGAGCCACCTCTACCTCACCTGCCAGGGCATCCCCGTGCGCGACGAGCGCCGCTGGGCGATGAGCGTGCTCACCACCATCCTGGGCGGGGGCATGTCCTCCCGCCTGTTCCAGGAGGTGCGCGAGAAGCGCGGCCTGGCCTACACGACCTACGCCTTCGACGTCGCCTACGCGGGCTTGGGCGCCTTCGGCATGTACGCGGGTTGCGCCCCCGGGGACACCCAGGAGGTCGCCGCCGTCATGGTGGGGGAGTTCGAGCGGCTGGCCGCCGACGGGATCACCGAGCGCGAGCTCACCCGTGCCCGGGCCCAGTTGCGCGGCTCCATGGTGCTGGGCAGCGAGGACTCGCTGGCGCGGATGGGGCGCCTGGGGCGCGGTGAGGTCGTCACGGCCCGACTGCGCTCCATGGACGAGAACCTGCGGCTCCTGGAGGCCGTTACCGCCGAGGACGTGAGAGCCCTGGCGGCCTGGCTGGCCGCCCGGACGCGCGCCCGGGTCCTCGTGGGGCCCGCTGCCTGAGGCCCAAGGGGCTGCCAACCCGCGGTCACGTCCGGCGGCGCGCGGGGCGGCTGCGTAGACTGCCAGCATGATGATTCGCGTTGCCGTTGTCGGCGCCGCCGGGCGCATGGGATCGACCGTCTGCCAGGCCGTGGAGGAGGCTGACGGCCTTGAGCTCGTCGCCCGCCTCGACGCCGGCGACACCATCAGCGCCGAGACCCTGGGCGGGGCCGATGTCGCCGTCGACTTCACCGTGCCCACCGTCACCGAGGCTAACGTCCACGCCCTCATCGACGCTGGCGTCGACGTCGTCGTCGGTACCACCGGCTGGGACGAGGACTCCTACGCACGTGTGCGCGAGCACCTGGCCCGTCCCGAGGCCGCCGGGCGCAGCGTCCTCATTGCCCCCAACTTCGCCCTCTCCGCCGTCCTCGCCATGCGCTTTGCAGCCCTGGCCGCCCCCTACTTCGAGTCCGTCGAGATCATCGAGTTGCACCACCCGAACAAGGTCGACGCCCCCTCCGGCACGGCCGTCGCCACCGCACAGGCCATCGCCGCCGCCCGCGCCGCCGCCTCACCTGACGCCACCGAGTCCGACCCCCTGGGCGCGCGCGGCGGCCTCGTTGACGGCGTGCGCGTCCACGCGGTGCGCCTGCGGGGCCTGACCGCCCACGAGGAGGTCCTGCTGGGCAACCCCGGTGAGCAACTGACCCTGCGCACCGATTCCTTCGACCGCTCCAGCTTCATGCCCGGCGTGGTCCTGGCCGTGCGGGAGATCGGCTCCCGCGAGGGCCTGACCATCGGCCTGGGGCCCCTCATCAACCTCTGACGCGCTTCGATAGTGGCGAGGTTTGAGGATTCCTCGCCCGCGGATGGGACCTGAACGCCCGAGTTTCGAATGAGGCACCGCTTTGACCTGCGCTTACGCGCGAGGTGACATCGCGTCAGAAAAAGGAATCCTCAAACCTCGCCATGTTGTGCGATGAGTCAGATGGTGGCGGCCCAACAGTCCTCGACGACGCCGTCGCCGATCGGCAGTTCGCGCCGCATCCCCGTGGGAGCCATCCCCACCGCCGTGAACAGGCGGGACATCGACTCATCCCCGCGCAGCGCCCACACGAGCAGGGCCCGCGCCCCGTCCTCACGGGCCAGGTCCACCGCCGCCGCCAGCAGCCGTGAGCCGTGGCCCTGGCGCTGGTGCTCCGGCGCCACCCCGATCGCCGTCACCTCAACCGCCCCGGATCCGGGCACTGGCCGCCCGGAATCATCCAGGCCCTGCGTGGGGGCGAGCCCCACCAGCCCCACCACCAGAGGCCCCCGCGTGGCCACGAGGACATGATGCTGCGGGCTGGGCGGCGCGGTGACCGGCTCCTCCCAGCCCGCCGCCACCACGGGTGCCGCGATCATCGCCCTCACGCCATCGGGGAGGCCCGCGCCACCATGGGCGCTGGCGTGGCCCGCCTCCATGGAGGCCAGCATCGTCGCCGCGTGGACCCTCCCGATCAGGGGCAGGTCCGACTCCCGCGCGGGGCGCACGAAGCCCGCCTGCTCCGCGACCGGCTCAGCGCCCCTCTCCTGGGCGCCCCGCCCTCCTCCAGGCCCCCCGCTCAGCCCTAAGACGGGATCGGCGTCGAAGACGGAGGGCGCGTGGCGCCGCTCGTTGCTCTCATTCATGAGCGCGAGCCTATCGCTGGCCTTCCCCGCCGGACCCGGTCTGACCATGGTGGTCGGCAGCCGCGAGCCTAGGCGGACCCAGTGGGCCCCAGGAAGCCTCGGCGAGGCCCTGAGACGCCCTGTCCTCAGAGCGTGATCGCCGTTACCCTCGGGGCATGACCCAGAGCACCCCGCCCCCGCGCTCCTTCGGCTCCGTCGGCGTCGCCATGATCACGCCCTTCACCCCCGAGGGTGAGATCGACGTCCCCGCCGCCCAGTCGCTGGCCGTCTCCCTGGTCGACGACGGCGCCGACCTCATCCTCCTGGCCGGGACCACCGGGGAGGCTCCCACCACCCACCTGCCCGAGAAGCAGACCCTCCTGCGCGAGGTCAAGGACGCCCTCGCCGGGCGCGCCATGCTGATGGCCGGCGCCGGCTCCAACGACACCGCTCACGCCGTGCGCATCGGCGTGGGCAGCCAGGCCGCGGGCGCCGAGGGCCTGCTCATCAACGCCCCCTACTACAACCGCCCCAGCCAGGAGGGCGTCTACCAGCACATCATGGCCGTCGTCGAGGCCACCGACCTGCCGGTCATGATCTACGACATCCCCGGCCGCACCGGTGTGCGCATCCTCGATGACACCCTCTCCCGACTGGCCGAGCACCCCCGCGTGCTGGCCGTCAAGGACGCCACCGGCGATGTCGAGCAGGGCTTCCGCCGCATGGAGGCCACCGGCCTGGAGTACTACTCGGGGGATGACGGCCTCAACTTCGCCTGGCTCGCCCACGGCGCCAGCGGCGTCATCTCAGTGGTGGCCCATGCGGATGCCCACTCCTGGCGCGAGATGATCACCGAGGTCGATGAGGGGGACCTCGCCGGGGCCCGCGCCGTCGCCCAGCGCATGCGCCCGCTCGTCGGCGCCATCATGGGAGGCGGCCAGGGGGCTGTCATGGCCAAGGAGGCCCTCCTCCTCCAGGGGCGCATCCCCAGCGCCGCCCTGCGCCTGCCGCTCGTGCGCGCCTCCGCCGAGGAGGTCGAGGCCCTCAGCACGGTCCTGGCCGCCTCCGGCCTTCTGTAAGAGCCCCACCACGGCGAGAGTCACCGCGGCAACCGCCTCACCGCGAGGGAGATCCTCATGACCGCTCCATCCGCCCCTGAGATCCCCACCACCACCCTCAACAACGGCGTCGCCATGCCGGTGATCGGCTACGGCGTCTTCCGCACCCCGCCCGAGGAGACCGAGCGGGCCGTGCGCGAGGCCATCGAGGTCGGCTACCGCTCGATCGACACCGCTCAGGCGTACCGCAACGAGGAGGGCGTGGGGGCCGCCGTCGCCGCCTGCGGCATTCCCCGCGAGGACCTGTTCCTCACCACGAAGGTCTGGTTCTCCAACGCCGGCGAGGACACGGCCGCCCGCTCGATCGACGCCTCCCTGCGACGCCTGGGCACCGACTACGTCGACCTCCTCCTCGTTCACCAGCCCTTCGGCGACTACTACGGCACCTACCGCGCCATGGAGACCGCCCTCAAGGCCGGCAAGGCCCGCGCCATCGGCGTGTCCAACTTCTTCCCGGACCGCTTCGTCGACCTGGCGCTGAACGTCGATGTCGCCCCGGCCGTCAACCAGATGGAGACCCACGTCTTCAACCAGCAGGCGTCCTCCCGCCTCTGGTACGCCAAGCACGGCACCGCCCTGGAGTCCTGGGGGCCGCTCGCCCAGGGCCGCAAGGGCATCTTCACCCACCCGGTGCTCACCGCCATCGGGCAGGCCCATGGCAAAACCGCCGCCCAGGTGGCCCTGCGCTACCTGCTGCAGCGCGATGTCATCATCATCCCCAAGTCTGCGCGCCGCGACCGCATGGTCGCCAACCTCGACATCCTCGACTTCCGCCTGGCAGGGGAGGAGATGGACGCCATCGCCGCCCTCGACGAGGCGACGCCCCTGACCACCAACCACTATGACCCCGAGTTCGCCCTGGGCCTCATGGAGCGCTACCGCCTCCCCAGGGACTGACTGGGCTCACCGGGCTCACCGGGCTGGGGCCCCTGGCCTCCCGCGCCTTCGCCCCGGACGGCCATGATCTGGTCGCGCACCGCGCGGCGCAGCACCTTGCCGATCATCGAGCGGGGGAGCTCGGACAGGATCGCGATCTCACGGGGGAGGGCGTAATGGGAGAGCGTCCGCTCGGCCCACGCGCGCACCTGCTCCAGGGTGACGGTCTGCCCCTCATGGGGGACGATCGCCGCCACCACGCGCTCATCGCCGACGCGGCTGGGCACGCCCACCACGGCCACGTCGGCGATCTCCGGCATGGAGCGCACGGCGGCCTCCACCTCGGTGGGGTAGATGTTGAAGCCGCCGGAGATGATGAGTTCCTTGCGGCGGTCGGCGATGACGTAGAAGCCGTCGGCCTCCTGGCGCACGAGGTCACCGGTGCGCAGCCAGCCGCCGGGCAGCATGACGGCCTCGGTCTCCTCGGGGTCGTGCCAATAGCCGGCGAAGACCTGGGGGCCGCGGACCACGAGTTCGCCGACGTCGCCGGGCGCGACCTCGACCTGGGGGGCCTCCGGGTCCACGAGCCGCACCTCGGTCGACGGGTAGGGGACCCCCAGCGCCCCCGCGCGCCGTTCAGGGGAGATGGGATTGCCCAGGATGATGGGGGAGGTCTCGGTCATCCCATAGCCCTCGATGATGATCCCGCCCGTGGCCTCCTCCCAGGCCTGCGCCACCGCCTTAGGATTCGCGGCCGCCCCGCACACCGCCACCGAGCAGCTCGACAGGTCCGCGCCAGTGGCCTTGGCCCGGGCGAGGATCCGGTCGAACATGACCGGCACGCCCGGGAAGAAGGTGGCGGGCCGCCGCTTCCAGGCCGTCAGCACCATGTCCGCGCTGAACTTGGGCAGCACCACCTGGGTGGCCGCCATGCCGACGGCGCACAGCAGGTTGAGGGACAGCCCGAAGGCGTGGAAGAAGGGCAGCACCGCGTAGAAGGTCTCGCGGCCCGGCGCGCAGGCCCGTGAGGCCCACTCCAGGCTCATCTCGGCGTTGGAGCGCAGGTTCGCATGGGTGAGCCGCACGGCCTTGGGGGTTCCCGTGGTGCCGCCGGTGTACAGGAGCACGGCGGCGTCGTCGATGCCGGGCAGTGGGTGGCTCGCGGGAAGCAGGGGGGAGGCGGCCATGAGGTCGTCCCAGGAGCGCACGCCCGCGGGCACCCGCCCGCGCAACTCGTGGCGCTGGGAGCGGGCGGCTGCCACCGGCAGCTTGAGGGCGAGGCGGCTCGCCAGGGGCAGCCGGCGCGAAAGGTCGACGCTGAGGACCTGGCGGCCCTCCAGCGAGGCCTCGGCCAGCGATCCGGTGGCCGCCACGACCCGGGCGATCGTCTTCTCCCAGGCGATGATGACCCCGCCCTGATGGATCTCGATCTGCTCGCGGATCTGGGCGGCCGGGGCCAGGGGGTTGTGCTCGGCGACGATCGCGCCGATCCGCCAGGCCGCGTAGGCGAGGACGACGTGCTGGGGGCAGTTGGGCAGGATGAGGCCGATGACGTCGCCGGCCCGCACCCCCAGGCCCCGCAGCGCCTCCGCGGCTCGGGCCACCTGGCGGGCCAGCCGCTCATAAGTGGTGGTGGCGCCCAGGAAGTCCAGGGCCACCCGGTCCGGGTAGTCGCGCGCGGCGTCGTCGAGCATCCGGGACAGCGGCTCGGTGATGGGCGGGATCGTTGCCGCCACGCCCGGGGCGTAGTGCGGCCGGCTCGCCCGCCCGGGCGCCGAGGCCCCTGGGCCGGTGGTCTGAGGGGCCGGCGCGGCGGGGCCGACCTGGTCCTGATCCACTCGTCCTCCTCGTGTTGGTCGGCGCCGCCAGGCGCGGCGCGCTCCTACGCAACCGTAACCTACGGTGCCGTAAGCCCGCTCGGCAGTGGCTCGGAGGAGACCACGCGCAGGCGCCGGGTCGGGCGGGTCATGGCCACGTACAGGTCGCCCGGACTCGTCCGGCCGATCCGGCCCGGCTCCACGAGCACGACGACGTCGAACTCCAGGCCCTTGGACATCACCGGGCCCATGACCGCCAGGCGCGAGCGCAGCACGTCCCCGCCCGGCGCCTCCATCGCGGCGGCCAGCGCGGCATCGGCCGCCAGGCGCGCGGCCCAGAGCTCGGGATCGGGCGCGATGACGGCGATCCGGCCCCCCTCGGGGCCCACCGCCTCATCGAGCGCCGCCATCTCCTCGCGCACCGCCGTCAGGACCGCCCCCTCGAGAGCGGCGCTCCCGGCGCCCTCCGCCCGGCCCACGTGATCCACCCGCAGGCAGTCCGGCAAATCGCGCACCGAGGACACGGGGTAGACCGGTGGCTGCCCCAGCGAGGCCGCCGTCGCGTCCGCGGCCTCCATGACCGTGGCCGGGGTGCGGTAGCACACGGTGAGGACCTCCTCGCGCAGCGGCGTCGAGCCCTCCCGCGGGACGCGCCGCCCCCGGCCTCCGCGCCGCCCGCGCTGGTGATGACCTCCCCGGGGGCTCCTCCCGCCATCCGCCGACGGGCTCGTGCCCAGCGCCCGCAGGGCCTGCCCCCAGCTCGACGGTGCCGTCGGCCCCGAGTACTGCGCCAGGTCGCCCACCACTGTGAAGGAGCGCACCGGGCAGCGCCGCGCCAGCGCGCGCCAGGCCATCGCCCCCAGCTCCTGCGCCTCGTCGACGACGACGTGCCCGTACGTCCAGCCCCGATCCGCCCGGGCGCGCTCGGCGAGGGTGAGGGAGGGGCCGTGGTCGGCGACGCGGTCGGCCAGCATCTCAGCCGTCACGATCCCGCCGCCCAGCTCCTGGGACTCGATCGCCTCGGCGGCGTAGGCCACCAGCTCCTCGCGGCGGCGCGCCTCCAGACGGGCCCGCTGCGCCTGGGCATCGTCGCTGGGGCCCAGCAACTCGGCGAGCTCGTCGATGAGCGGGATGTCCGCGGGCGTCAGCTCGGAACCGGGCGAGCGGCGCAGGGCCTGGCGCTCGGCGCCAGTGAGCTCGGGGGCCAGGCGCTCCAGCAGGGCCGGGCGCGCCCACAGGCGCTCCAGGAGGCCCTGCGGCGTTGTCGGCATCCAGCACAGGTTGATCTCCCGGCGGGCGTCGCGCGAGGTGCGGATGTCCTCGCGGATCCACGCGCGCGTCTCGGGGTCCGAGGCGTCCTGGCGGGTCGCGGCGGCGAACTGGTCCGTCAGGCGCTCCAGCAGCCACAGCACGAAGGGCTCGCGGGCCAGGTTGTGCGGCTTGCCGCCGCGCCGCGCCCGTGACATCGCCTCTCGCACGTCGTCGGGCCTCAGTTCCAGCGCCGTTCCCTCCACCACGATCGGCCGCGGCCCGTCCGGCACGCGCTGGAGGGCCTTGACCGCCCGGGCCAGCACCCGGGCCCACACGGCCCGCCCCTTGATCTCCGCGGTGACGGCGCTCTCGGTGCCGCGCGCCCGGATCCCGGGCACCAGGTCTCCGATGGTGGTGGAGACCACGCCCGTCTCTCCCAGCGAGGGCAGCACCTGCTCCACATAGCGCAGGAAGGTCCGCGAGGGGCCCACCAGCAGCACCCCGGAGCGCTCCAGGCGCTCGCGCTCGGCGTAGAAGAGGTAGGCCACTCGGTGCAGCGCCACCGCCGTCTTGCCCGTGCCCGGCCCGCCCTGGACCACGAGCACCCCCGTGCCCGGAGCCGTGACGATCCGGTCCTGCTCGGCCTGGATCGTCGCGACGATATCCCCCATGCGGCCATCGCGGGCCGCCGACATCGCCGCCAGGAGCGCCCCCTCGCCCTGGAGCCCCTCCGCGGACAGGCCCGCCGACCGCCCGCCGACGGCCCGAGCGCCGTCGAGGGCCGAGACATCGATGAGTTCGTCCTCCACCCCCAGGACACGCCGGGCGCGCGTATCGATGTGCCGGCGCCGCACCAGCCCCATCGGATCCGAGGCGGTCGCCTGGTAGAAGGCCCTGGCCAAGGGTGCCCGCCAGTCCAGGACCACCTCGCGGCGGGCGGTGTCGTGCAGTCCGATCCTGCCCACGTAGTGCCGCGCGGGCCCGCCGACGGCGCCAGCCGTGCCCGCCCCATCCCCCGGGGCCGGGCCGCCCGCGCCCTCGGCATCCCCGCCGCTCCCACCCTCCTCGGGGGCGACAGGGTCGCCGGCGCGCATGTCCATCCGCCCGAAGACCAGGCGCTCCTCGACGCCCTCCAGGGTGGAGATCAGGCCTGAGTAATGAACGGCGTAGGCGTCGCGCTCGCCCCGGGACTGATGGGTGCCGCTCGCGCCGCGCGCCTCGGTGCGGATCAGGGCAGACCTGGCCTCGGCGAGCCGGCGGTCGAGCTCTCCGTAGGCGGTGTCCACCACCCGCTGCTCGACAGCGATCTCGCGCTCACGGGCCGCCTCCTGCGGGCCCTGGTCGGCGGGGAGCGCCGCGGGGGCAGGATCTGGCGAAACCTGGGGGGACCGGCTCGACGTGCTCACGGGGCCTCACTGGGATCAATGACGGATATGACGGGCCGCGGGGCGGCCCAGCGCGCTTCCGGGCGGGCCCGGGCGCGCTGCGGTGGTTCGTGGACCTCCGATGCGCCCGCAGCACAGGGGCGTCCATTATTCTCCTCGTAGGGGCGCCGTGGTGCGGCCCGGGCGACGCCCACCGCGAACACGCCCGTCATCCGTGCGGCGCTCCCGGGAACGGGCCGGGCGCGAGCGGCGCGGGAACACTCCGGGGCTCCAGCGCGTTGGCTCTTGAGGCGCCCCTCGCCTGGAGCGATGCGGCGCTCCCCTCCTGCCCTCCCAGGGCAGCCGGGCAAGCATCATCACAAATGTGACGACGATCACGAGAGGAGACCAGGGATGATCCAACCGCCGCTCTACACCTTCGCCAACCTGACGCGCCCCATCGCCCCGCGCGTCCTCCTCCACCACTTCGACGGCGCCATGGACGCGGGTCACGCCGGGGCGCTGGCGGTCGAGCAGTTGCTCCTCGCCCTCCCGCACGAGCGCTTGGCCACCTTCGACGTCGACGGGATCATCGACTACCGGGCCCGCCGGCCCGTCGCGCGCTTCGAGTCCCGCCAGTTCACCAACGTGGAGATGCCCAGCCTCGTCCTGGACCTCCTCACCGACGACGACGGCGTCCAGCTCCTGCTCCTCCATGGCGCCGAGCCGGACTACCGCTGGCAGGAGATCGCCGGCGCCATCACCCACCTGGCCGTCTCGCTGGGTGCCGGCCAGGCCATCAGCATCTACGGGCTGCCCCTGGCCGTGCCCCACACTCGCCCCACTTTCATCCACCAGCATGGAAGCCGCCTCGATCTGCTGCCCGAGCAGCCTGATTTCTTCGGCACCGTCGAGATCCCCAGCACCTTCGCCACCTACATGGAGGTCCGGTTGGGCCAGGCTGGGCTCGACTCCCGCGGGCTGGCCGCGGGCATCCCGCACTACGTCGCCCGTGACGACTACCCGGCCGGCGCCTCAGCGCTGCTGGCCGCGGTCGCCGATGCCGCCGGGCTCGCCCTGCCCCTGGGTGACCTCGAGGCCGCCGCCAGCCTCAACAGGCTCGAGATCGACGCCGAGGCCTCCCAGCAGCCCGAGGTCACCGCGATCGTCAACGCCCTGGAGGCGCAGTACGACGCCCTGGCCCCGAGCAAGGACGCCGATGGCGTCGGCGAACTCGCCTCCCTGCTCGACCTGCCCAGCGCCGATGAGATCGGCGCGCGCCTTGAGGCCTTCCTTGAGACGAAGGACCCCGGTCACAACCAGTCCTGATCCCGGGGCGGGGGAGCCGGGGGTCGGCTCAGCGCCCGCGAGGCGCCAGGGCGTCCGCGCCCCACGTGCGCACCGGCAGTGGCAGCCGTCGCACCGCCCGCTCGACCGCCTCCTCCTCAGCCGGTCCGAAGGGCTCGCGGCGCGCCACGATCACCACATTGCCCTGGCGCTTGCCGCGGGCCACTGCCGGATCGGCCACCACGAGGACCCCGCCGAAGAGGCGGGAGGCCGCCTCCAGCTCACCATGGGCCTGCTCGCGCGGCATCGCCGGTGAGTTCGCCAGGAGCAGCCCGCCATCGGCCAGCGCCTCGCGGCAGCCCCTCAGGAAGGCCTCGTCTCGGCAGGACGCGGGCACCTGCCCGGCGGCGAACACGTCGCGCACGATGACATCCCACTCGCCGGCGCGCAGCCCGGGCACCACTCGCGCCGCGTCGCCCACGCGGATCCGCAGCCGTGGCGAGCGCGGGAGGTCGAACCACTCCCGCACGCTTCCCGCCAGGATCTCGTCGATCTCCACTGCCGTCTGCGTCGAGCCCGGCCGGGTGACGTCCCAGGCGCGCGCCAGCGCGCAGCCCGCCCCGCCCAGGTGCAGGGCGTGGACCGGCGCGCCGGGCCCGCGCGCCGCGCCCACCGGCCCGGTCCCGGTCAGCGCGTTGAGCACGGCCTCCATCTGCTGCTGGTACTCGAAGTCCAGATGCGCCGGATCGCGCAGGTCGATCCACGACGACTCCGTCCCGTCGAGGAGGAGGAGCACGCCTGACTCGCGCACCTGCAACTCCGCCACGGCTAAGGACGTGGGCACCGGTCCCACCGGGAGGGATGCCAGTGAGCGCGCGGGGGAGCGCGCCGCGCGCCGTCGATCGCCGCTCCGGGCCTGCTTGCGTGTCACAGGAGCACGCTAGCCTGAGGCCGTCACGAGCACGATCGGATCAGCGGGGCGCCGCGCGGGGCGCCGGCGGGGGAGGAGGGCCCATGAGCAGAGCCCCGCGCGCCGCCGACGCCCGCCGCGACTGGGGTGACGACGACTCCGCCACCCCCATCCTCCACGTCGACATGGACGCCTTCTTCGCCTCCGTCGAGCTCCTCGACCATCCTGAGCTCGTCGGCCGCCCCGTCATCGTTGGCGGCACTGGGGGGCGCGGGGTCGTCTGCGCCGCCACCTATGAGGCCCGTGCCCACGGGGTGGCCTCCGCCATGTCCATGGCCGAGGCCAAGCGCCGCTGCCCGCGGGCCGTCGTCCTTCCCGTGCGCCACCGCCACTACAGCCAGGTCTCCCGGGCCGTCATGGGCATCCTGGGAGAGGTCACCCCGGTGCTGGAGAAGGTCAGCATCGATGAGGCCTTCCTCGATGTCTCCGGATCCCGGCGCCGCATGGGGGGACCCGCCGCTATCGGCCGCTGGATCCGCCGCGAGATCCGCGACCGCCTGGGACTGCCGGCCTCCGTGGGCATCGCGTCGACCAAGCTCGTCGCCAAGCTCGCCTCCTCCCACGCCAAGCCCGATGGGCTCCTCCTCATCCCCGCCACCGCCACCCAGGACTTCCTGGACCTCCTGCCGGTGGGCGCCATGTGGGGAGTGGGCGCCAAGAGCGAGGCCGCCCTGGCCCGCTGGGGCATCACCGACGTGCGCGCGCTGGCCGCCACGGACACCCGCGCCCTGGCCCGCATCCTCGGCCCCTCCGCCGCCCACCACCTGTCCGCCCTGGCCCACGGGATCGACCCCCGCCCCGTCTCCCCCTCCCGTGAGGAGAAGTCCGTGGGCACGGAGTCCACCTTCTTCGACCTCCTGCGCGACCGCGATCACGCCCGCCGCGTCCTGCTCGACCAGTGCCACCAATGCGCGGCGCGCCTGAGGGCGGGGGATCTGCGGGCCCGCGTCGTCGTCCTCAAGGCCCGCGGTGCCGACTTCACCACGGTGACCCGCTCACGGACCTTGGCCGAGCCCACGGACCTGGCCCGCGATGTATGGCAGACCATCGAATCCCTCTTCGAGGCCCTGCCCACCCCGCCGGGCGGGTACCGTCTCCTCGGCGTGCGCTGCGAGGGCCTGAGCCGTGGCGATGACGGCGTCCAGCTCCTCCTCGACGACGACCCCCGCCGGGGGGCGCCCGAGCGCGCGGCGGACGAGGTCAGGCGCAGATGGGGAGCGGGAGCCGTGGCCCCGGCCAGTCTTCTCCGCTCTCCGGTTAGCGGTCGGTGAACCCGAGCAAGTAGACTCGATGGCGAATCCCTGGGCTCGGCATATCTGCATGGGCGACCGACTCGGGGCTTCAGGCCGGGCTCCGAGAGCCGGTCCCGGCCCTGCCCCGCTCCCATCACCCCAGGGCGGCGAGGCTCAAGCGGTGAACAGGAAGCGAGGGACTGGCATGTCGCTCTCCGAGCGTGAGCAGCGGGTGCTGCGAGACCTCGAGCGCCAGCTCCATGAGGAGGATCCCGACCTCGCGGAGACCATCCAGCATCCCGAGCGCCACCTCGCGCGCGTCTCCCCGAGGAAAGTCGGGCTGGGGATCGCCCTGGTGCTCGTCGGGTTGGTCGTGGTCATCTCCGGTGTCGTCCTGGGGCACGGCAACGGGCTGGTTTCCATCCTCGTCGGCGTGACCGGCTTCGGCCTGGCGGTCGCCGGTGTCGCGCTCATCGTCCGCCGCCCCCCGACGCTCAACGATGCCCGTGGCGGGGCTGCCAAGGCCCGCGCCGGGCGCTCCACCTTCATGGAGCGCCAGTCCGAGCGCTGGGAGCGCCGCCGGTACGACGAGCGCTGAGCCCCTCCTGATCAGGGCTCCCCACAACCTCCCTCCTTCGCCTCAGCCTCGGGGCCCGGCGCCACTCCCTGCGCCCCCGGCATCTCCCACAGGCCTCCTCCACTTCCCTCCACGGGAGCCCCCACGCCCCGCCCCGACGCCGTCGGGACCCCCGGATCGGCCCTCCTCCCGCCCCCATTACCGCCCGCCGGGCCCGTCACCACCCCTGGTGACGGGCCCGGCGCCGTCATGTCCCCCCACTTCCCTCCACCGCGTGAAACCGCGGAATTTCGCGGTTCTTCCGTCGAAAGTTGGTGGATATCCATCACAAGTGGATGTAGAGGTGGTTGGAAAGGGAGGAAAGTGGAGTAGGGTGGAGTCCACTGGATCGCCGAGGGGGAGGAGTGGACCCGATGTTCCTGGGCACCCACGCGCCCCGCCTCGACGACAAGGGCCGCCTCATCCTCCCGGCCAAGTTCCGCGAGGAGCTGGCCGGCGGGATCGTCCTGACCCGGGGCCAGGAGCACTGCCTCTACGCCTTCACCACCGCGGAGTTCGAGCGCATGTACGCCCAGCTCCGCGAGGCGCCCCTGGCGCAGAAGCAGGCGCGCGACTACGTCCGCGTCATGCTCTCCGGCGCCGACTCCCAGATCCCCGACAAGCAGGGCCGCATCACCCTGCCCGCTCCGCTGCGCGCCTACGCCGGCCTGGATCGCGACCTGGCCGTCATCGGCGCCGGGTCGCGCGTCGAGATCTGGGACGCCACCGCCTGGGAGAACTACCTGAGCGCCCAGGAGCAGGTCTTCGCCGACACCGCCGAGGAGATCATCCCCGGCTTCTTCTAACCGATCGGCCCAGCCGGATCGCCCCGTGAGGTCTCCGCCCGCCGCCGAGTCCGACGCCTCTTCCCCGGCGCCGGAACCTGCGGGAGGAGTCCTGGCAGGACGATCCGCGACCGACTCGGCCCGGCGCCGAAGGCGCCCCCCCCACCAGCACCGCAGCACGACAGGAAGGAGGAGCGCCGATGAGCGCTATCAGCGCCCCCGCGGGTTCCGCGGCCCAGCGACACACCCCGGTGCTCCTCGCCCGCTGCCTCGACCTCATGGCCCCCGCCATCGAGGGGGCCGCCGCTCGCGGCGCCACCCCCGTCCTCATCGACTGCACGCTCGGCATGGGCGGGCACAGCGAGGGAGCCTTGGAGCGCTTCGAGACCCTGCGCGTCATTGGCATCGACCGCGACCCCCAGGCCATCGCCCTGGCCAGCGAGCGCCTCGCCCCCTTCGGCGAGCGCTTCACAGCCGTGCGGGCCACCTACGACGCCGTCGAAGACGTGGCGCGCGAGCGAGCCGTGACCAACGAGGGGGGCGTGGGAGTCGTCGACGCCGTCCTCATGGACCTCGGGGTCTCCTCCCTCCAACTCGACGACGCCGAGCGCGGCTTCTCCTATGCCCGCCCCGCCCCGTTGGACATGCGCATGGACCAGGGCGCCGGCCCCACCGCCGCGCAGATCCTCGCCACCGCCGACGCCGCCGAGCTCACCCGCATCCTGCGCGTCTACGGCGAGGAGCGCTTCGCCCCCCGCATCGCCCAGGCGATCGTCGCCCGGCGGGACGGCGGCGCGCCGCTGACGCGCACTGACGAGCTCGCCGAACTGGTGCGCGACGCGATCCCCGCCGCCGCCCGGCGCAGCGGCGGGCACCCCGCCAAGCGCGCCTTCCAGGCGCTGCGGATCGCGGTCAATGCCGAGCTCGACGTCCTCGAGCGCGCCGTGCCCCGGGCCCTGAACTCCCTGAGGGTGGGCGGGCGCCTCATCGTCGAGTCCTACCAGAGCCTGGAGGACCGGATCGTCAAGCAGGCGATCACCGCCGGCTCCACCAGCAGGGCCCCCCAGGGCCTTCCCATCATCCCCGAGGAGGACCGCCCCTACCTGGAGCCCCTCACCCGGGGCGCCGAGCGGGCCGATGAGGCCGAGCTCGACGCCAACCCCCGCAGCGCCCCCGTGCGCCTGCGGGCGGCCACCCGAACCCGCCCCACCTCCCTTGCACCGGCCCCTGAACCGGCACACCGCCGCAGAGCACCGACAGATCGAGGAAGGAGGAGCCGATGAGCGCCGCGATCGCCGCCACGGCCCGCCCCACCAGCCCCACCAAGAGGACCTGGGAGGGCGGCGCGCGCCCCCGGCCCCAGCGCGGGGCGCGGGAGGCCCCGCTGCCCCAGCGCCAGTTGCGCGTGGTGCGCGGCATCGCGCCCGGCCGCTCCGCCATCCCCTTCATGCTGCTCATCGCTGCGATCCTCATCGGCGCCCTGGCGATCACGATGGTGCTCAACGCCAAGATGGCCGCCACCGCCTACGAGCTCCAGAAGGCCTCCACCGAGCTCGACGTCGTCCAGGACCACGTGGAGACCGTGCGCGGCCAGGTGAACGACGCCGCCGCGCCCGACGCCCTGGCCAAGCGCGCCGCCGAACTCGGCATGGTGCCCGCGGCCGCCCCCGGCGTGGTCGACCTGCGCAATGGCACCGTCACCGGAGGCAGCGCCGCCGGAGCCCCCGGCGCGGGTGGCGCACCCAGCGCCGGTGGCGCTGCTGGTGCTGGCACGAGTGGGCAGTGACCGCCGATGAACCCGAGCCGACGTCGTGCCCTGCAGCTCCTCGGCCTCACCGGCTTCTCCGCTCTGGCGGGCAGGACCGCCTGGCTCCAGGTGGTTCAGGGCCCGGGCCTCGCGGACAAGGCCCGCGCCGAGCGCACCCTGACGTGGACCAACGTCGCCCTGCGGGGCAACATCTGTGGACGTGATGGCACCATCCTGGCAACCTCCTCGGTGAGCTTCGACATCGGTGTCAACCAGCGGATGGTCGCCCAGTGGGAGGACAAGGTCGAGCAGGACAACCCCACCACCGGCCTGCCCGAGACCGTTGTCGTCGGGCACGGGCCTGCCGCCGCGGCCGACAAGCTCGCCCCCATCCTCGGGGTCGACGCGGCCGAGCTCGGGGCCAAGATGGTGGGGGATTCCACCTACGCCGTCATCGCCGAGGCGGTCCCCCCGGACACCTGGCGCCAGATCAAGGCCCTGGGCATCCGCGGCGTCGAGCCGGACCAGCGGGTGCGCCGCACGTACCCGGCGGGCTATGTCGCGGGCAACGTCGTCGGCCTGACCGCCGAGGGCGAGGGGCGCGTCCTCGAGGGCACGGCGGGCATTGAGAGCACGCAGGACGACTGGCTCAGAGGCGTCAACGGCTCGGGGTCCATGGAGGTGGGCCGCACGGGCGCGCAGATCCCCTCGGGGAGGGTGACCGAGACCGCCTCGACCCCCGGGGCCACCGTCACCCTCACCCTCGACCCCGATCTCCAGGTCCTCGCCCAGCAGGCCATCGACAAGGTCGTCACCGCCCAGGGCGCCGAATGGGGCTGCTGCGTCGTCATGGAGCCGTCCACCGGCAAGGTCCTCGTCATGGCGGATAGCCGCGCCGTCGACCCCGGCGACCCCACCGCCTCCGCCGGGCGCGACCTCGGGGCCCGCTGCGTCGAGGCCGTCTTTGAGCCCGGCAGCGTTGGCAAGGTCGTCACCTTCGCCGCCGCCCTGGAGGAGGGCGCCGTCACGCCCGAGGAGACCTGGACCGTCCCCTACTCCTGGACCTCCGCCAACGGCCAGACCTTCATCGACTCCCACCCCCACGGCGTCGAGCGGCTCACGACGGCCCAGGTCCTCGCCGAGTCCTCGAACGTCGGCACCGTCCAGATCGGGGAGAGGGTCGCCGACGACGTCCGCCACGCCTACATGGAGCGCTTCGGCTGGGGCGCCCGCAGCGGCATTGAACTGCCGGGGGAGTCCGCCGGGCTGCTCACGCCCCCCTCGAAGTGGGACGACCGCACCCGCTACACCACCATGTTCGGCCAGGGCATCGCCGGGACCGCGCTCCAGTCCGCGCAGGTCCTGGCCACCGTCGCCAACAACGGCGTGCGCGTGGCGCCCCGGGTCATCGACTCGTGGACCGCCGCGGACGGCACCGTCACGCGGCAGGCCCAGCCCGAGGGCGTGCGCGTCATGTCCGAGGCCACCGCCAAGACGCTCACCGACATGCTCGTCGGCGTCACCCAGGAGGGGGGCACCGCCGAGGAGGCCTCGATCGACGGCTACCTCGTGGCCGGGAAGACCGGCACCACGGAGATCATCTCCGAGGACGCGACCGTGGCGTCCTTCGTCGGCTTCACCCCCGCCCACGACCCGGCCATTGCCGCCGCCGTCATCGTCAACAAGCCCTCGGGCATCTTCGGCGGCGTCGTCGCCGCCCCCGTCTTCCGGACCATCGCCCTGGCCACGCTCCACAAGCTCGGCATCGCCCCGGACCCCTCGGTCATGGCGACGTCCAAGGCCCACAAGGACGCCCAGGCCGCCCCCGTGGACCGGCACGGGGCGAGCGCACCCTCGGGGCGGGGCGAGTGATGGCGCGGGCTCTGACCACCCCGGCCGGGCCCGAGCAGGGGCTCATGGGGCCCACCGCCGGGCGCGCCGCGCCGCGGGCCTTCACGCGCCCTCCCGGTCCGGGGGAGATGCTGCTCACGCCCCTCAAGCGCCCCATGAGGCAACGCGGGGATCACAGAACCAGGCCGCCTCTCCTGATCTGCGCACGCCGCCGGTCGCGATAGATTGTGGGACTATGAGCAACCACGCGTACGAGTCGGCGGCGGCCCTGCGCCCGCGCCGAAACGCTCCCATCGCTCTGAGCGAGCTCGCCCAGCGATTCTCCCTGAGCCCCGCCACCCCCGCCGATGCCCAGGGCATCAGCGCCCCCGCCCCCCTGACCGTCTCCGGGGCCTCCGTGGACTCCGGTGACATCGCCCCCGGAGAGCTCTTCGTCGCCCTGCCCGGCTTCCGCGCCCATGGCGCCGACTACGCCGCCCAGGCCGTCGAGGCCGGCGCCGTCGCCGTCGTCACCGATGAGGCGGGGGCGAGCATCGTGCGCGAGTCCTGCCCCGGGACCCCCGTGCTCCTCAGCGCCGACCCGCGCGCCATCGTGGGCCCCCTGGCTGCGGAGGTCTACCACCACCCCTCCCGCTCGCTGGTCACCACGGCCGTCACCGGCACGAACGGTAAGACCACCACTTCCTACTTCCTCGACGCCATGCTCACCGCCCACCTCGGCGGCTGCATGATGGCCGGCACGGTGGAGCTGCGCGCGGGCGGCCTGTCCGTGGAGTCGCCCCGCACCACCGTCGAGGCGCCCGTCCTGCAGCGCATGATGGCGCTGAGCGTCGAGCAGGGCGTGGGCGCCGCCTCCCTGGAGGCCTCCAGCCACGCCATCGTCCTGCACCGCCTCGACGGCACCCGGATCGATGTCGCCGGCTTCACCAACCTTCAGCGCGACCACCTCGACTTCCACCACACGATGGAGGAGTATCTCGACGCCAAGGCCCAGCTCTTCACCCCCGAGCGGGCCGGGCGCGCCGTCGTCTGCGTCGACGACTCCTGGGGGGCCGCGCTCGCCGAGCGCATCTCCCGGGCCGGCGGGCTCCCCCTGGACCGCGTGCGGGCCTACGGGGGCGACGCCCCCGCCGACTGGTGGGTCACCGACGCGGCCGTGTCCCTGACGGACTCGGCCACCACCTTCACCCTTCACGGACCCGACGGCGTGGAGATCGCCGCCAGTTGCCCCCTTCCCGGGCTCGTCAACGTCCAGAACGCTGCTCTGGCGCTCGTCATGGCGATCCGCGCCGGCGTGCCCGCCGAGGTCGCCGCCCGGGCGCTGGCCACCGCGCACAACATCCCGGGCCGCATGCAGCGCATCAGCCAGCGCGACGGCACTCGGGGCCTGGCCATCGTGGATTTCGCCCACACCCCCGACGCCATGGAGCTAGCGCTCGCCGCCGTCCGCCCCATCACCCCCGGGCGCCTCATCGTCGTCTTCGGCTCCGACGGCGACCGCGACCAGGGCAAGCGCCCCATGCTCGGCGAGGTCGCCGCGCGCCTGGCGGATGTTCTCGTCATCACCGACGAGAACCCCCGCAGCGAGGACCCCCAACTGATCCGCGACGCGATCCTGGACGGCGTGCGCTCGGTGCGCCCAGACCTGGCCGACGTCGAGGAGATCACCACCTGGCGCGGCGACGCCGTGCGCCGCGGGGTCGAGCTCTGCGGCCCCGAGGACACCGTCATCGTCACCGGTAAGGGCCACGAGCCCTTCCTTGAGGCGGCCGGCGAGTTCATCCGCTACAACGACGCCCCCGTCATGCGCGAGGCCGTTGAGGCGAAATGGGGTGCCGCGTGATCGCCCGCGCGATAGACGAGCTCTCCTCCTGGGCCCAGGGCCGCCTCATCCCCCCCGCCCCGCCAGCGGCTCCGGTGACCCGAGTCGTCACCGACTCCCGCCGGGCCGGGCCGGGCTCGCTCTTCGTGGCCATCAAGGGCGAGCGCGCGGACGGCCATGACTACCTCGCCGCCGTCGCCCGCGCCGGTGCCGCGGCCGCTCTGGTCAGCGATGAGACCGCGGCTCGCGCCGCCCTCGCCGAGGCCGGCCGGACCGATGGGCTCGGCGCCGCGATGGCGCTCATCGTCGTGGAGGACACCGTGGCCGCCCTCGGGCGCATCGCCCGAGGGCACCTCGCGGACCTGCGCCAGCGCGCGGGGGATCGGGGTCTGGCCGTCGTCGCGATGACCGGCTCGGTGGGTAAGACCACCACCAAGGACCTCACCCGCCAGCTCCTGGCCGCCCAGGGGCCCACGATCGCGCCGGTCGCCTCGTTCAACAACGAGATCGGTCTGCCCCTGACCGTTCTCGAGGCGGACGAGTCCACCCGCTACCTCGTCCTTGAGATGGGCGCCTCCGGACCGGATGACATCGCGGACCTGGTGGGGATCGCCCCACTGGACGCCGCCGCCGTCCTCATGATCGGCCACGCCCACATGGGCGGCTTCGGCTCCATCGAGGGCGTCGCCACTGCTAAGAGCTATATCGTGCGCGGCCTGCTTCCCCACGGCACCGCCATCCTCAACCTCGACGACGAGCGGGCCGCCGCCATGGGCGCCCTCGCGCCGGCCGGTGTCCTCACGTTCTCCGCCAGCGGTGACGAGCGCGCGGACCTGCGCGCCACCGCCGTGGAGCTCGACGAGGCCGCCCACGCCGTCGCCGAGATCCACCTGCCCGGCGCCGCCCCCCGCCGCGTGCGCCTGGGACTACCCGGCGCCCACAACGTCGCCAATGCCCTGGCGGCCCTCGGGCTGGCCCTCGCCGCGGGCGCGGGCGCGGATGACCTCCTGGATGCCATCGCCTCCGCGGGGCTGGAGAGCCCCCACCGCATGGCGGTCAGCGATCTGCCCGGAGGCGGCCGGCTCATTGACGATTCCTACAACGCCAACATCGACTCGATGACTGCCTCGCTCGCCTCCCTGCCCGCGCTGGCCGGGGACCGCCGCCGTGTCGTCGTCATCTCGGAGATGCTCGAGCTCGGAGAGAGTTCCGCCGCCGATCACGCCACCGTAGGGGCGCTCGCCGCTGACGCCGGCGCCTCCCTCCTGGTGGCCATCGGCGCGGGCGCGGCGCCCGCGGCCGAGGCCGCCCGCCAGCGCGGCGTGGAGGTCGTTGAGACCCCCGACGCCGACGGCGCCATCGCCCGCATCCCCTCGCTCCTCGCCCCCGGGGACGCGATCCTGGTCAAGGGCTCGCACGGATCGGGCGCCTGGCGCGTGGCCGACCACCTGGCCGCCGGCGGCCCGACGGCCGCCGGCCACGAAGCGACTGATGGACGTGATGGAAAGGACGCCCGATGACCGCCATCCTCGTCTCCTCCGCCGTCTCCCTGCTCGTCGCCCTCCTGGGCACGCCCGCCCTCATCAGGTTCCTGGAGCGGCGCCACTACGGCCAGTTCATCCGGGACGACGGCCCCGAGGGGCACTTCATCAAGCGCGGCACCCCCACGATGGGGGGCCTCGTCATCATCATCGCCCTCGTCCTGGGCTACGCTGCGGCCAACCTCGTCGAGCTCCGCATGCCCAGGGCCAGCGGCATCCTCCTGCTCTTCCTCATCGTCGGGCTGGGGCTCATCGGCTTCCTCGACGACTTCGAGAAGATCTCCCGGCAGAGGTCCCTGGGCCTGACCCCCTGGCAGAAGATGCTCGGCCAAGCGGTCATTGGGATCGCCTTCTCCGTGGCCGGCCTCCTCTTCGCCGATCGCAACGGCCTGACCCCCGCCTCCACCCGCATCTCCTTCGCCCGCGACTCCCTCATCGACATGGCCTTCCTGCGCGGCGAGGGCGGCTCCTTCAGCCTCGGCGGCGCCACCGGCCTGACCCTGGTGGGGGCGGCCGTCGCCCTCGTGCTGTTCGTCCTGTGGTCGAACTTCCTCATCACCGCCTGGTCCAACGCCGTCAACCTCACCGACGGCCTCGACGGCCTCGCGGCGGGCGCCTCCGCGATGATCTTCGGTGCCTACACGCTCGTGAGCGTCTGGCTGTCCAACCAGTCCTGCGTCTACGGGCACCCGGACATCGTGGTCAACACCTGCTACCAGGTACGGGACCCCCGCGACCTCGCCATGATCGCCGCGGCCCTCATGGGCGCCTGCTTCGGGTTCCTGTGGTGGAACGCCTCCCCGGCCAAGATCTTCATGGGGGACACCGGATCACTCGCCCTGGGCGGGGCGGTCGCCGGGCTGTCCATCCTGTCGCGCACCGAGTTCCTCGCTGTCATCCTGGGCGGGCTGTTCCTGGCCGAGGTCATCTCCGTGATCCTCCAGGTCGTCTCCTTCAAGTCCACGGGCAGGCGCGTCTTCCGCATGGCGCCCCTGCACCACCACTTCGAGCTCGGCGGCTGGACCGAGGTCAACGTCGTCATCCGCTTCTGGATCATCGCGGGCCTGTGCGTCGTGGCGGGCCTGGGCCTGTTCTACGCGGAGTTCCTCGTCTCCTGATCTCTCTCACCCCCCCCGCGACGGCGCCCGCGGCGCCTCGCCCCACGGCGCCCTTGGCGCCTCCCGAGCACCTGAAGGAATGGAAGCCCCGAGATGAACGAGCTTGCCGGCGCGCGCGTCGGAGTGGTGGGCCTGGGCAGGACCGGGGCCGCCGTCGTCGACGCCCTGACGACCCTGGGCGCCAAGGTCCACGTCTACGACGGCCGCGCCGAGGCCGTCGAGGCCCTCGCCGCCCCAGTCGCCTCGCGCATGGCGGGCAGTCCCGAGGACATCGCCGCCGCCCTGGGCCCCTCCGATCTGCGCCTGCTCGTGGTCTCCCCGGGAGTCCCCGCCACCGGCCCGATCCTCAGCGCAGCCCAGGCGGCCGGCATCGAGACCTGGTCCGAGATCGAGCTCGCCTGGCGCCTCCAGCGCGCCTCGGCGCGCCCGGGAGTGCCCTGGCTCACCGTCACCGGCACCGATGGTAAGACCACGACGGTCGGCATGCTCGCGGCCATCCTCACCGCCGCGGGGCTCGCCGCCCCGGCCGTCGGCAACATCGGCGAGCCGGTCATCTCCACCGTCCTGGCTGGGAAGGCCGACGCGCTGGCCGTCGAGCTCTCCAGTTTCCAGCTCCACACCACCCGCACCCTCTCGCCGGTGTCGGCGGCCTGTCTCAACGTGGCCGCTGACCACCTCGACTGGCACGGAGGCCCTGAGGCCTACGCCGCGGACAAGGCGCGCGTCTACGCCCGCGCCCGGCGCGCCGCCATCTACAACTGCCAGGATGAGGCCACCCGCGCCATGGTGGCCGACGCCGACGTCGTCGAGGGCTGCCTCGCCGTCGGCTTCACGCTGGGCGCCCCCGGCCTGGGGCAGGTCGGCCTCGTCGAGGACCTCCTCGTGGACCGCGCTCTGCACTCCGCCCGCCGCGCCGAGGGCCGCGAGATCGCCACTCTGGCCGACCTCGCCCACCTGGCGCCCGGCGGGAGCGCCGACCGCCTCCCGGCCCACATCGTCGCCGACGCCCTCGCCGCGGCCGCCCTCGCCCTGAGCTCGGGCCTCCCCGGTGTCGGACCCGAGGCCGTGGCCCGGGGACTGCGCGCCTTCGCCCCCGGTGCCCACCGCATCGTCACAGTCGCCGAGGCGGGTGGCGTCGCCTGGGTGGACGACTCCAAGGCCACCAACCCGCACTCCGCGCGGGCCGCCCTCGCCGGGCTGCCCGCCGGCACCGGCGTGTGGATCGCCGGCGGGGACACCAAGGGCGCCACCTTCCACGAGCTCGTGCGCGCCGTCGCCCCCGCCCTGCGCGGTGTCGTCCTCATCGGGCGCGACCAGACCGCGATATCCGAGGCCCTGGCCACCCAGGCCCCCGGCCTGCCCGTCACAAGCGTCGCCGACGGCTCCCCCCGCGAGGTCATCGAGGGCGCCGTGGCCGCCTCGGCCGCCATGGCGCGGCCGGGGGACACCGTCATGCTCGCCCCGGCCTGCGCCTCCTGGGACCAGTTCACCTCCTACGCCGAGCGCGGTGACCTCTTCGCAGAGGCGGCGCGCCACCACGCCGCGAGCGTCGAGAACGGGGATGATGGGCGGTCATGAGCGCCCAGCAACGTCGGCCCGCGGGCACGGGCCCCAGCGGTCGCGCGCGCGGACAGCGTTCCCGGCCACCCGTCATCCCCGCGCCGGTGGAGGGCCCGCCCCCCGGGCGTGAAGCCGCCGCGCCGCCCGCCGCGCCGCCCGCGCATCGGCTCGGGCCCATCGGCCGCGTCCTGCGACGCGCCGCCAGGCGGATCGGCGGCCCCGACGGGCCCAGGGACGCCGACCACAGTTTGCTGAGTTACTACGCGCTGCTGCTGGCCACCGTCCTGCTCCTCACGCTCGGCCTTATGACGGTCTTCTCCGTCCAGCAGGTGGTGTCCGCCGCCCGCGAGCGCGACGCCGTCGTCGACTTCTCCAAGTACCTCATCTTCGCCGGGGTCGGGTTGATCGGCATGTGGGGCATGTCCCTGCTCTCCGAGCGCGCGCTGCGCTACCTGGCGATCCCCGTCCTCGTGGGCGCCACCGCGCTCCAATCGCTCGTCTTCACGCCTCTGGGAACCTGCACCGGCGGCAACTGCAACTGGGTGGAGGTCCCCGGCATCGGCACCGCCCAGCCCTCGGAGTTCATCAAGGTGGGGCTGAGCCTGTACACGGGCCTCATCGCCGCCCGCTGGTTCGCGGAGGGGCGCTGGCAGCGACTGCACTGGCTCGTCAAGACCGCCGCCGCCCTCCTCCCGGCCGCCGCCATCGCCCTGGTCATGGGCGGCGGGGACCTGGGAACCGTCATCATCCTAGGGGTCCTGCTGGCCGGCGCGGGCTGGATGGCGGGGCTGGCCAAGCGCTGGTTCGTGACCATCGGGGCGGCCGGGGCGGCGCTGTTCGTCTTCGCCTCGGTCATCTCCCTCAACCGGCGCACGCGCATCCTCGTGTGGCTCCACCCCGACCGCGACGACCCCCTGGACATCGGCTACCAGCCCAAGCACGCCCGCTGGGCCATGGCCACCGGCGGGTGGCGGGGCGTGGGGCCGGGATCATCGCGCCAGAAGTGGGGCTACCTCACCCAGGCCGAGTCCGACTACGCCTACGCGGTCCTCGGCGAAGAGCTCGGGCTGGTCGGGGCGCTGCTGGTCATCGTCCTGTTCGCGGTCCTGGGCTGGGCCCTGGCCCGGATCATCCGGCGCTCCAACTCCCTGTACGCCAGCGTCGTCGTCGGCGGCATCATGGTGTGGATCATCGGCCAGGCCATCATCAACATGGCCGTGGTGACCAACCTCCTGCCGGTGCTGGGCGTCCCTCTGCCACTGATCTCCCAGGGCGGCAGCGCGCTCATATCCGTGCTGCTCGCCATCGGGATAGCCCTGTCCTTCGCCAGGCGGGAGCCGGGGGCCCAGCAGGCGCTGAGATCACGGCCCGGCGCCGTGCGCCGTACGCTTGCGGTGATCTCGACCCGCAGGAGGAACCGTGCCTGACAACCGCCCCGACGACGCCCTGGCGCGCCCCCTGCGCGTCCTCCTGGCCGGGGGAGGCACCGCTGGCCACGTCAACCCCCTCCTGGCCACCGCCGCGGCCCTGACCGACCCCGCCATGGGCGGCCATCCGGGCACCCGGATCCTCGTCCTCGGCACCCGCCAGGGCCTGGAGGCGCGCCTCGTGCCCGAGGCCGGCCATGACCTCGCCCTCATGCCCCGCGTCCCCCTGCCCCGCAAGCCGGGCCCCGACCTGCTCCGCCTGCCCGGCAACCTGCGCTCCGCCGTGCGCGCCGCGCGCGAGGCGATCGAGCGCGTGGGGGCCGACGTCGTCGTCGGCTTCGGCGGCTACGTCGCCGCCCCCGCCTACCTCGCCGCCCGCCGCGCCGGCGTGCCCATCGTCATCCACGAGCAGAACGCCCGCCCCGGCCTGGCCAACAGGCTCGGCGCCCGCTGGGCCCGCTCCGTGGCCCTCACCTTCGCCTCCACCCCGCTCAAGGCCGCCAAGGGCTCCATCGAGATCACCGGGCTGCCGCTGCGCCCCGCGATCGCCGGGCTCGTCGCGTCCCGGGCCACCGCCGAGGGCGCCGCCACTGCCCGGCGCGAGGGCGCCGCCGCCCTCGGCCTCGACCCCGAGCGCCCCACCCTCCTCGTCACCGGGGGCTCGCTCGGCGCGCAGCGCCTCAACGAGGTCCTCGCCGCCTCGATGCCCCGCCTGCCCAAGGGGCTCCAGGTCCTCCACCTGACCGGCAGGGGCAAGGACACCCCCGTCCGCGAGGCCCTGGAGAGCGCCGCCGGGCAGGACCCGTCCCTTCCGGACCGCTACCGGGTCCTCGACTACCTGACCGCCATGGAGCAGGCATACGCCTGCGCCGACGGCGTCGTGTGCCGCTCCGGCGCCGGGACCGTGGCCGAGCTGACGGCGCTGGGACTCCCCGCCCTCTACGTCCCCCTGCCCATCGGCAACGGCGAGCAGCGCCTCAACGCCGCCGACTGCGTGAGGGCCGGGGGAGGGCGGATCGTCCCCGACGCCCAGCTCGACGCCAGCGCCCTGCTCTCCTTCACCGGCGTCATCGCCGACGCCGAGCAGCGCGCCATCATGGCGGGGGCCGCGGCCGGCGTGGGCGTGAGTGACGGCGCCGCCCGGCTCGGAGCCCTCATCCGAGCCGCAGTGACCAGCAGTGCCGATGCCGAAGGGAAGAAGAAGTGAGCACCAGCGAGCAGTCCACTCATCCGGGGGCCTTTGGGCGCTCCGGCCTGGAGGGCCGGGCCTTCCACCTCGTGGGCGTGGGCGGCGCGGGCATGAGCGTCGTCGCCCAACTGCTCGTCGAGCGCGGCGCCACGGTCACCGGCTCCGACGCCAACGGGGGCGAGGCCTTCGACCGCCTCGCCGCGGCCGGGATCGGCGTGGTCATCGGCCACGCCGCCGGCAACGTCCCGCCCGGCGCGACGCTCGTCGTCTCCACCGCCATCAAGGGGGACAACCCCGAGTTGGCCGCCGCCCGCCAGCGCGGTCAGGAGGTCCTGCACCGCTCCCAGGCACTGGCCCTGGCCGCGCGGGGCCGCGATCTCGTCGCCGTGGCCGGCGCCCACGGCAAGACCACCACCTCCGGCATGCTCGCCGAGGCGCTCACCGAGGCGGGGGAGGACCCCTCCTTCGCTATCGGCGGCGTGGTCCGCGCCCTGGGCACCGGCGCGCATCTGGGCTCCGGCCGCGCCTTCGTGGCCGAGGCCGACGAGTCGGACCGCTCCTTCCTCAACTACGCTCCGCGCATCGCCCTGGTGACGAATGTCGAGCCGGATCACCTCGACAACTACGGCACGCCCGAGGCCTTCGAGGCCGCCTTCGTCGACTTCGCGCGGCGCCTGGTCCCCGGCGGGCTGCTCGTGGCCTGCGCCGATGACCCGGGGGCCGCCCGCCTCGCTGCCTCCGCCGTCGCCGAGGGACTGCGTGTGGCCACCTTCGGCACCGCCGAGCCGGCCTTCCTCGGTCCCAGCCACGAGGCCCACACCCTCTTGCGGATCACCGGCAGGGGGGCGGGCTCCACCTCCGCTGTCCTGACCCGCGCCACTGCCGACGGCGCGCGGGAGACGGTCTCACTCGACCTGCGGGTCCCGGGCGACCATGTGGCCCTCGACGCCGCCGGCGCCTGGACCGCGGGTGTCGAGCTGGGGGTCGCCGGACAGGCGATGGCCGACGCCCTGGGGGCCTTCGGTGGCACGGGGCGCCGCTTCGAGGACCGCGGCCAGGCCGGGGGAGTGCGGGTGGTGGATGACTATGCGCACCACCCCACTGAGATCGAGGCCCTGCTGGCCACCGCCCGCGGGGTCGCCACCGCGCGGGGCGGGCGCCTGCTCGTCCTCTTCCAGCCCCACCTCTTCTCCCGCACCGCCGCCTTCGCCCCCCGCTTCGGCGCCGCCCTAGCCAAGGCCGACGCCGTCGTCGTCGCCGATGTCTACCCCGCCCGCGAGGCTCAGGAGGACTTCCCCGGTGTCAATGGCGGGACGATCGTCGCCGAGATCCCCGGGGGCAAGGCCCGCTTCGTTCCCGACCGTATCGAGGCCGCCCACGCCATCGCCGCCCTCGCGCGCCCCGGCGACCTCCTCCTGACGGTCGGGGCGGGGGATGTCACCGCGCTCGGCGAGGTGGTCCTCGCCGATCTCACGGCGTCGCCCGCCTCCGACGGCGAGGGCCAGGGGGGCCGATGAGGAGGCCTCGCGCTCCGCGCCCGGCGCACGAGCCCGTCGAGCCCGCGGGTGCCGAGGAGGCCGGGCGGGCCCCCGAGCGGGCCGCGGAGAGTGCCCATCCTGGCCCCGCCGCTCCCGAGGGGGCCGGCCCCGCGCGATACCCCGCCGTAGTGCCCGGCGCGGAGCCAGCCGCCGCTTCGACCGGGGTCGCCACCAGGGCCGATCCCGGCTCGCTCGGGCGGCTGCGCGAATACGCCGCCTCCTCTGTCGTCTCCACCGGGCTCACCGACCGCCTGGCTGAGCGGCGCCGGGCCGCCCGTTCCCTGAGGCTGCGGCGTCTGACGGGCGCCGTCGTCGTCGTGCTCGTCATCGCCGCGATCGCCTGGGGCGTCCTTTACTCCCCGCTGCTGGCCCTGCGCCCGGCGGATATCACCGTCGTGGGGGCCGAGGACGCCAGCGGCGCGGTGAGCGCCGACCAGGTGCGCGGCGTGCTTGCCGCCCACGAGGGGGAGTCCCTCGTGCGGCTCGACGTCGATCGGCTCGGCGGCGAGGTCGCCGACGGGCTGGTCCGCGTGCGCTCGGCCTCAGTGGCCCGCTCCTGGCCCCACGGCCTGGCCGTCTCCCTGGAGCTGAGGAACCCGGTGGCCGCGCAGGAGACCGATGGGGGATACGCGGTGCTCGACTCCGAGGCCGTCGTCCTCGAGACCGTGGCCGAGGCGCCCGCGGGCCTCACGCGCCTGGCCACCGACGGGGCGGGGGAGGGCGCCCCGCGTCTGACCGCCGCGCAGGTCGCCACGATGACGGCCATCATGGGCAGCCTCGACGCCACGACCCGCCAGCAGGTCTCCCGGGCGACGGTGTCCACCGCGGGCCAGGTGGTGCTGTCCCTGGCCAATGGGGCGAGCGCCGTGTGGGGAGATGGCTCCCAGAACGCCCTCAAGGCGCGGGTCCTGGCCACCCTGCTGACCACGCCGGCCAGCGTCTACGACGTCTCCGCGCCGCACAACCCGACGACCCGGTGAGCGCGCGCCTGACACGCCGAGGAAAATCCAGGCAGGTTGCGCCACGGACCCATAGCGTTGCCCTTGTCATCGCAAGAATGACATAAGTATAAACCTCAACGTGAGGTTGAGGGTCGAGGGGAGCCCGGAGGGCTCGCACGAGCGCGGAGGCAGACAGTGGTGGAGTCCCAGCACTACCAGGCGATCATCAAGGTCGTGGGCGTCGGCGGTGGCGGAGTCAACGCCGTCAACCGCATGATCGAGGCCGACTTGCGCGGCGTGGAGTTCCTGGCGGTCAATACCGACGCCCAGGCCCTCATCATGTCTGACGCGGACACGAAGCTCGACGTCGGCCGGGACCTGACCCGCGGCCTGGGCGCCGGGGCCGATCCGTCGATCGGGCGCAAGGCCGCCGAGGACCACGAGGAGGAGATCCGCGAGGCCCTCGAGGGCGCGGACATGGTCTTCGTGACCGCGGGCGAGGGCGGCGGTACCGGCACTGGCGCCGCGCCCGTCGTGGCGCGCGTGGCCCACGAGCTCGGGGCCCTGACCATCGGCGTGGTCACCCGTCCGTTCTCCTTCGAGGGTCGTCGTCGCGCCGCCCAGGCCGAGGAGGGCGTCAACAAGCTCCGCGCCGAGGTCGACACCCTCATCGTCATCCCCAACGACCGCCTCCTGCAGATCGCGGACCGCAATATCTCCGTGGTCGACGCCTTCAAGCAGGCCGATCAGGTCCTGCTTCAAGGTGTTCAGGGCATCACCGAGCTCATCACGACCCCCGGCCTGATCAACGTCGACTTCAACGACGTCAAGTCCGTCATGCAGAACGCCGGCAGCGCCCTCATGGGCATCGGCTCGGCCACCGGCGAGGGCCGCGCGCTGGCCGCCACCGAGCAGGCAATCGCCTCCCCGCTGCTGGAATCCTCCATCGACGGCGCTCACGGCGTCCTCATCTTCTTCCAGGGTGGCTCCGACCTCGGCCTCTTCGAGATCTCCGAGGCCGCGAACCTCGTGCGGGAGTCCGTGCACCCCGAGGCCAACATCATCTTCGGCAACGTGGTCGACGGCGCCCTGGGCGACGAGGTCCGCGTCACCGTCATCGCGGCCGGCTTTGACGAGGAGCCCGTCCCTGCGGGCCTCGACCGCGCGGCCTCCCAGAAGAGCGCCCGCCACACCGCTCAGCCGCCCACCCGCACCGTTGAGCCCCGTGGCTCCTCGCACGCGGCGGACCTCGCCTCGGTGACCACCCCGGTCCCGCAGGCGCAGGCGGTCAAGCCCGCCCCGGTGGCCTCCTCCGCCCCCACCGCGGTCCCCCCGCTGCCCGGGCCCGCCGCCCAGGAGCGCCCCGCCTCCGTCCCGGTCTCGCCCTCGGACAACACCGGCTCCGTTCCCGTGTTCGTGGACGCCGCTGCCGAGCAGCCCCCCGTGGAGCTCGCGGTGCCCCCGATGCTGGGCGCCGACGCCGAGGACACCATCGACCTGCCCGACTTCCTGCGCTGAGCGCGGGAGCCGGCATGAGGATCCCCGGCCTCATCGAGGCCGACCTGGGCCCCCGCGCCCGCGGGTACTTCACCACCCGCGGCGCGGGGGCCCCCGTCCTGCCCGCGCCGATCGATGCGCGCTACGCCGGGCTCAACCTCGCCACCCACGTCGAGGACGACCCCGCCCATGTGGCCGCCTGCCGCGCCTGGCTGGAGGGCGCCGTGGGTCTGAGGGGCGGGGGCATCGCCTGGATGAACCAGGTCCACTCCGACATCGTCGCCCATGCCCGGCGGGGGAGTGCCCCGACCGCCGACGCCCTCATCCTCGACGCGCGCGCCCAGGAGGCCCGCCCCCGGTCGCCGCGCGGCGCCGGAGTGCTGGTCGCCGACTGCGTGCCACTGCTGCTCGCCTCCGCGGACGGGCGCCTGGTGGCCGCGGTCCACGCCGGCCGCAGGGGCCTGCTCGGCGGCATCGTGCCCAGGGCGGTCGAGGAGATGGCGCGGCTCGGGGCGGATCCGTCGGGAATCAGCGCGGCCATCGGCCCGAGCATCTGCGGGCGTTGCTACGAGGTGCCCGCGACCATGCGCGATGAGGCCGCCACCATTGAGCCGGCCTGCGCCGCCACCACCTCCTGGGGGACCCCCGGCCTCGACGTCGCGGCCGGCGTCATCGCCCAGCTCCAGCGCTCCGGCGTCACGCGGATCGCGCCGGGCCAGTGGTGCACCTTCGAGGATGAGCGCTTCTTCTCCTACCGCCGCGAGGGCGCCACGGGGCGCCTGGCTGGTATCGTCCTGACAACAATCTGAGAATTGCCTGATCGTAGAGGTCTTGCCCCATGGTCGCCCGGAGGACACGCCGCGCCCAATCACCGATGCGCGCTCCGATGACCGATAACGTCGCCCACACCGGGAGGCCAGGGGACGCCCGGTGGAGCCAACGGAGAAGGAGCCAGTCATGAGCGCACTGCGCAAGATGTCGACATTCCTCGGATACACCGAGCCCGAGCAGGACCTCTATGCGGAGGACGAGGAGGCCTACGCCCCCGTCTTCGACCAGGCGGCCGAGGAGGCCGAGCCCGAGCCGTCGGCCCCGAGCGCTTATGAGGCCGCCCTGGAGCCGGTGTCGGTGCCTGATCTGCGCCGCATCGTCACCGTGCACCCCTCCACGTACAACGAGGCTCGCGTCATCGGCGAGGCCTTTCGCGACGGCGCGCCCGTCATCATCAACCTCACCGGCATGAGCGAGGCCGAGGCCCGCCGGATGGTGGACTTTTCCGCCGGACTCGTGCACGGCCTGCGCGGCGCCATCGAGCCCATCACTCCGCGCGTCTTCCTCCTCACCCCCGCCAGCGTCGAGATCGACGACGGTGAGGCCGAGGAGCACGGCCGCTTCTTCAATCAGAGCTGAGCCATCGGGGTGGAGGCGTCGCATTCGATCATCTCGATCATCAGCAGCCTGCTGAACATCTACATCCTCATCCTCGTGATCAGGGTGGTGCTCGACCTGGTGACCGCGTTCGCCAGGTCGTGGAGGCCCACCGGCCCGGTGCTCCTGCTCGCCAATCTGGTGTACTCCTTGACCGACCCCCCGCTGCGCTTCCTCAGGCAGCGGATCCCCGCTCTCAACCTGGGCTCCTTCGGGATCGACCTGAGTTTCCTGGCGCTTTGGTTCGGCATCATGATCGTCCAGTACCTCCTGGCGATCCTCAACAGACTCCTGTGAGGGGCCGCTCAGAAAGCCCGGTGGACCCGCTCCTCCCCACTCCGGGTGTGACGAGGACAGCGTGATTCGCATCCCTCTCCGGCCCCGCACGGCGTCAGTTCAGGTACTGTAGTCAACGTGAGTCACCGGTTGATCCGGTGCTTGTGACCATGTCCGTAACGACACCGAGGTGACGATATGACGCTGCTGACAGCAGACGACGTCCTCAACAAGAAGTTCCAGGCGACGAAGTTCCGCGAGGGTTACGAGCAGGACGAGGTCGACGAGTTCCTTGACGAGGTCGTCGAGGCGATGCGCCAGCTCGAGGCAGAGAACGTCGAGCTCAAGGCGAAGCTCGACGCCGCCAACCGCCGCATCGAGGAGCTCTCCCAGGCCGCTCCCGCGAGCACCGGCGCCGCCCCCGTTGTGGCCTCCGCTCCGGTTGTCAACGAGCCCCCGGCGGTCTCCGCCCCGACTGCCTCCCCGGCGCTGTCGGCCATGTCGGCCATGGGCGGCAACGGCGATGAGCCCGGCGCGGCCTCCGGCATGCTCGAGCTCGCCCAGCGCCTGCACGACGAGCACGTGTCCAACGGTAAGGCCGAGGGTGAGCGCATCGTCGCCGAGGCCCGCGCCACCGGTGAGCAGATCGTCCGCGACGCTGAGGACCAGCGCAACCGCACTCTCGCCCAGCTCGAGAAGGAGCGCTCCGGCCTGGAGCACAAGATCGACGAGCTGCGCCGCTTCGAGTCCGACTACCGGACCCGCCTCAAGAGTTACCTCACCAACCTCCTCACCAACGTCGAGGAGGGCTCCAGCACCGAGGCCGGCCACATCTGATCGGCCCGGCGCCCCGCGCGCCGGCACCGCATGCCCAACGTCGAGGGCGGCGACCCCAGCCGGGTGGCCGCCCTCGACGTGTGGGCGCGCCGCGCTGACTCTTGGAAGAACCCATGACCGACGACGACATCTCCCAGATCAACCCCAAGCCCCTGAGCGGCTCGGAGGCCAGGCCCGCCGGCCCGAGCGGCTCGGCCCGGGTCCCCGGGCCGGTCACGGCCCCCGGCGGGCCCGCTCCTGTAGCCGACCCGGGCGAGCCGGGCGGTTCTGCCGCCCCGGGCGAGGATGCCGATGATCCCGCCTCTCACCGCGACGAGGCGCCCACTCGCGGAGCGAGCGGTCGGAGCGGCCGCATGGGCGCGCTGCCGGTCGTCTGCCTCATCGCCGCGATCCTCATCGCCGTTGACCAGGTGACGAAGCTGTGGGCTGTGGCGGCCCTGTCCGGGCGCGCGCGGATCCCGATCATCGGCGATCTGCTGGGGCTCGTCCTCGTTCGCAACCCCGGTGCCGCCTTCTCCCTGGCCACGGGCCAGACGTGGATCTTCTCCCTCGTCGCGCTCGTGGTGGTGGTCGTCGTGGTCCGGGCCTCTCGCGGGCTCGGGTCGCGCGCGTGGACGATCACCCTGGGCCTCGTGCTCGGCGGGGCCATCGGCAATCTCATCGACCGGATCGTGCGCGCGCCGGGCTTCCTGCACGGGCACGTCGTCGACTTCATCGACTACGGGGGCCAGTTCGTCGGCAACGTGGCCGACATCGCGATCGTCGGCGCGGCCGGGGTCATCATGGTCCTATCGGTCCTGGGCGTTAATCTCGATGGCACCCGCACGGGCGAGGACGATGATCATCACGGCGCTGACAGCGCCCAGGGCGCGGTGGTCGCGACCGAGGGGGGCGGCGAGACGAGGAGGTCCCGGCGGGCCAGGCGGCGCGATGAGTCGGGGGCGGTCTCATGAGCCGGCGCCTCCTGCCCGTGCCCGATGGGCTCGATGGCGAGCGCGCCGATGCCGCTGTCTCCCGCATGACGGGCCTGTCCCGCTCCAAGGCCGCTGAGATCTGCGCCGAGGGCGGGGCCAGGATGGCGGGCGCCCCTCTGGGGAAGTCGGATCGCGTGGTCGGCGGCGCGATGCTCGAGATCGACCTTCCCGATCCCCGGCCCGCTGAGCCCGTGGCCACCCCGGTGGAGGGGATGGGGATCCTGTACGAGGACGAAGACATCGTCGTCGTCGACAAGCCGGCGGGCGTGGCCGCGCACCCGTCGATGGGCTGGGATGGGCCGGACGTGCTCGGCGCGCTCAAGGCGATGCGCGTGCGCGTGGCGACCTCCGGCGCGGCGGAGCGGCAGGGGATCGTCTCGCGCCTGGACGCGGGCACCTCCGGGGCGATGATCGTGGCGAAGGGGGAGCGCGCGTACTCCGTGCTCAAGAGGGCATTCCGGAACCATGATGTGGACAAGGTCTACCACGCGCTCGTCCAGGGGCATCTCGATCCTTCCTCGGGGACGATCGACGCGCCGATCGGCCGGCATCCGAGCCGGGAGTGGAGGATGGCGATCATCGACGGCGGGCGGGAGTCGATCACCCACTACGACGTCATCGAGGTCATGCCACGGGCGTGCCTGGCGGAGGTGCACCTGGAGACGGGGCGCACCCACCAGATCCGCGTGCACATGGCGGCGGTGGGGCACCCCTGCGTGGGGGATGAGACCTATGGGGCGGATGCGGCGCTCTCGGCGCGGACCGGGCTGGTCCGGCAGTGGTTGCACGCCGTGGAGCTGGGCATCGACCACCCGATCACGGGGGAGTCGATGCGCTTCCGCTCGGAGTACCCGGAGGACCTGGCGCGCGCCCTCGATGTGATGAGGGCCGTATGAGCCTGGCGGGGACGATAGCGTTGCGGATCCCGTCGGCGACGATCGAGCCGATCGGTTTGACCAGCGCGGTCGGCGATGAGTCGGGGCCCGAGGCTGACGCGCTGCGCCGCGGCGGATGTGCGCCTGGAGGTCTTCGTCGACGAGCAGAATGTGCCGTTCGTGGAGGAGATCGACGCCCGGGACTTCGAGGCGTCGACCATCCATCTGCTTGCGCGGGGGGCTGATGGGACGCCACTGGCGACGGGGAGGATCCTCCTGGAGATGAGGCCCCCTCGGATGGCGAGGTTTGAGGATTCCTTTTTCTGACATTGGGTCACCATCTGTGATGGCGCAGGTCAGCGGGAGTCCGCTCGTGCCGGTGCCGCGCTGCGCGCGGTGAAGGGGCCGAGCAATCCTCAAACCTCGCCATTCCTCGGTTCGGGTGTCGGCGCGGGCCCCGCCCGCTTCGCGTCCCCCTCGCCAGGACCCTAGGATGAGGTCATGGCAGGTGCGAGCGGCGAGCGGGAACAGACGACTCCAGTGGACGACTTCGTCCACCTCCACGTCCACACCGACTACTCCATGCTGGACGGCGCGGGCAAGATCAAGGACTATGTCGCCGAGGCCAAGCGCCTGGGCCAAAAGGCGCTGGCCATCACCGACCACGGCTACATGTTCGGCGCCTACGAGTTCTACGCCGCGGCCCGCAAGGCCGGTATCAAGCCGATCATCGGCGTTGAGGCCTACGTGACGCCCGGGACCTCGCGCCATGACAGGACTCGCGTCTTCTGGGGTGATGAGTCCCAGCGCTCCGACGACGTCTCAGCCCGGGGCTCCTACACCCACATGACCCTGCTGTCCCGGGACGACGAGGGCCTGCACAACCTCATGCGACTGGACTCCTTCGCCTCCCTCGAGGGCCAGATGGGCAAGGCGCCCCGCATGGACCGCGAGCTCATCAGCCGCTACGCCAAGGGCCTCATCTCCTCAACCGGCTGCCCCTCCTCCGAGGTCCAGACCCGCCTGCGGCTGGGCCAGTGGGAGGAGGCCCGTCGGGTCGCGGGCGAGCTCCAGGACATCTTCGGCAAGGATTACTTCTACGTCGAGCTCATGGACCACGGCCTTGAGATCGAGCGGAGGGTCACCAAGGACCTCCTGCGTCTGGCGAAGGAGATCGGCGCGCCCCTGCTGGCCACCAATGACTCCCACTACGTGCGCCCCGAGGACCGCACCATCCAGGACGCCATGCTGTGCATCAACTCGGGCTCCGTCCTGTCCGACCCCGACCGCTTCAAGTTCGACGGCGACACCTACTACCTGCGCCCCGGCCGCGAGATGCGCGAGCTCTTCAAGGAGATGCCCGAGGCCTGCGACAACACCCTCCTCGTCGCCGAGCAGTGCGACGTCCACTTCGCCACCGTCGACGACGGCGCCTCCTTCATGCCCGTCTTCCCCGTCCCTGAGGGCGAGACCATGGAATCGTGGTTCATCAAGGAGTGCTGGGCCGGGATGGACAAGCGCTTCCGCGGCCAGATCCCCGAGGACTGCCGCAAGCAGGCCGAGTACGAGATCGGCGTCATCGTCCAGATGGGCTTCCCCGGCTACTTCCTCGTCGTGGCCGACTACATCAACTGGGCCAAGGCGCGCGGCATCCGCGTCGGACCCGGCCGCGGCTCCGGGGCCGGCTCCATGGTCGCCTACGCCATGGGCATCACCGAGCTCAACCCCCTCAACCACGGGCTCATCTTCGAGCGCTTCCTCAACCCCGAGCGCATCTCCATGCCCGACATCGACGTCGACTTCGACGAGCGCCGGCGCGACGAGGTCATCGAGTACGTCAAGGACAAGTACGGCTCCGACCAGGTCAGCCAGGTCGTCACCTACGGCGTCATCAAGGCCAAGCAGTCCTTGAAGGACTCCAGCCGCGTCATGGGCTACCCCTACGCCGTCGGTGACCGCCTCACTAAGGCCATGCCCCCCACCATCATGGGCAAGGACATCACCATCAAGGGGATCTTCAACCCCGAGGATGAGCGCTACGGGGAGGCCGAGGAGTTCCGCAAGCTCCACGCCGAGGACCCCGACGCCCAGAAGATCGTCGAGCTTGCCAAGGGACTGGAGGGCATGACCCGCCAGTGGGGCGTCCACGCTTGCGCCGTCATCATGTCGTCAGCGCCCCTGACCGACATCATCCCCATGATGCAGCGCCTTCAGGACGGCGCCTACATCACCCAGTTCGACTACCCCACCTGCGAGCACCTCGGCCTGCTGAAGATGGACTTCCTGGGCCTGCGCAACCTGACGGTCATCTCCGACGCCCTGGACAACATCGTCGCCAACGGCAAGCCCGCCCTCGACATCGACCACGTCGAGCTCGACGACCGGGCCACCTACGAGCTCCTCTCCCGGGGTGAGACCCTCGGCGTCTTCCAGCTCGATGGCGGCGGCATGCGCACCCTCCTGCGCCTCATGAAGCCTGACAACTTCGAGGACATCTCCGCCGTCGGCGCCCTCTACCGCCCCGGCCCCATGGGCGCGGAGTCCCACACCAACTACGCCCTGCGCAAGAACGGCCTTCAGGAGATCACCCCGATCCACCCCGAGCTCGCCGACGCCCTCGAGCCCATCCTCGGCACCACCTACGGCCTCATCGTCTACCAGGAGCAGGTCATGAAGATCGCCACTGACCTGGCGGGCTTCACGATGGGCAAGGCCGACGCCCTGCGCAAGGCCATGGGCAAGAAGAAGATGGACATCCTGAACAAGATGTTCGTCGAGTTCGAGGCCGGCATGGTTGCCAACGGATTCTCCAAGGACTCGGTCCGGACCCTGTGGGACGTCGTGGTCCCCTTCGCCAAGTACGCCTTCAACAAGGCGCACTCCGCGGCCTACGGCGTCGTCTCCTACTGGACCGCCTACCTCAAGACCCACTACCCGACCGAGTACATGGCGGCCCTGCTGACCAGCCAGAAGGACAACAAGGACAAGCTCGCCGTCTACCTGGGGGAGTGCCGTCACATGGGCATCACCGTCCTGCCCCCGGACGTCAACGCCTCCCGCGCGCGCTTCGCCGCCGTGGGGGGAGGCATCCGCTTCGGCCTGTCCGCCGTGCGCAACGTCGGCCTTAACGTCGTTGAGGCCATCGTCAACGCCCGCAAGGAGAAGGGCGAGTTCACCTCCTTCGAGGACTTCCTCGACAAGGTCCCCGCCGTCGTGTGCAACAAGCGCACCATCGACTCCCTCATTAAGGCCGGCGCCTTCGACTCCCTGGGCAAGTCCCGCCGCGCGCTCCAGGCCTGCCATGAGGACTTCGTTGACGAGATCATCGGTGTCAAGCGCAACGAGGCCGCCGGCCAGTTCGACCTCTTCGCCTCCCTGATGGGCGACGGCGGGTCGGACGACGCCGATGACCCCTTCTCCTCCGGGCCCGTGTTCTCCGCCGAGATCCCCGACCTACCCGAGTGGGACAAGCGGGACAAACTCGCCTACGAGCGCGACATGCTCGGCCTCTACGTCTCCGATCACCCACTGCTCGGCATCGAGCCCCTGCTGGCCAAGCTCTCCGATACCGAGATCTCCGAACTCGTGGAGGACGACGAGCGCCCCGATGGCGCCATGGTCACCATCGCCGGCCTCATCACCGGCCTGACCCGCAAGACCACCAAGCAGGGAAACCTGTGGGCGATCGCCCAGATCGAGGACCTGGGCGGCTCCATCGAGGCCCTCTTCTTCCCCTCCACCTACCAGACCGTCTCCACCATGCTGGCGCCGGACACTGTGGTCACCATTCGGGGCAGGCTCACCCGCCGCGACGGCGCCGTCTCCCTCTACGCCCAGGAGCTCACCCTCCCCGACATCTCCAGCGCCACGCATGAGGCCGTCACGCTCACACTGCCGACCAACCGCTGCACCGGGCCCCTGGTGGAGAAGCTGCGCGACCTCCTTCAGCGCCACCCCGGCGCGAGCGTCGTGCGCCTCAACCTGACCAGCCCGGGCCGAGAGGTTCGCACCCAACTCGCCCCCTCACTGAGGGTGGAGGCCTCCCAGGCCTTCTACTCCGACATCAAGGCCCTCCTCGGGCCGGGGTGCCTCCATCACTGAGAAACCACTGAATAGCCTCTGACCAGGCACTGATCGCATGAGGCCTGGGCAGATCCCCCCTTGCGGGGCACCGACAGCCCCGCTCATGGAGCCCTGCTCGCCCCTAAGTGCGATGGCCGAGCCGTGGCTCGGCGCTCCCGCGGATGGCGCGCGCCTCCCAGCGCTCGGATCAGGGCTCGACTCTCACCCGCGCTCCCGCCAATCCTGCGGGGAGGTCGACCACCACGAGGTCGCCGTCGGACAGGCGGTGCCCACGACGCCGCTCCACCTCGCCATTCACGCTCACATCGCCCGACTGGATCGCGATCCGGGCCTCGGCGCCGTCCTCGACGAGGTTGGCGAGCTTCAAGAACTGGCCCAGCTTAATCTCTCCGCGAACAAGGATGGTGGGATACGGCATGTTGCTCATGATCCGATTGTGACAGATGTGACCAGTGGTGCGCATGTGGCTCGTGACGGCGTGTAGCATCGATCGCAGGAACCCCTCCCACTGCGGGTCAAGCGCAAGTGGACGGTTCCTTGGAGGAACCTGGAAGGCTCCTCCTGAGAACCCAGACAGGTGTTGATGCGCGCCACGTCACCGTTTTGGGCCTCCCTCGTAACGGTACGGTTGCGGGGTTCACCCACCAACAGGAGACGACGACACTAATGATGCGCCGATACTGTCGATTCACAGCACTGCTCGCCATCCTCTTCCTAGGGGTGGCGGCCCCGGGGCTCACAGCCCCGGCAGCCGCCGCTCAGGAGTCCGTGCTCCATGTTTCAGCCTCGTCCGGATCTGACTCCGGCGACGGCTCCGCCGCCAAGCCCTACAAGACCCTCGGCGCCGCCCTCAAGGCGGCCAGCGAGGGGCAGGTCGTCGAACTCGCCGATGGCACCTACCGAGAGGGCAACATCTACGTCGACAAGGGTGTGACCATCCGCGCCGCCGCCGGCGCCACCCCGGTTCTGTCCGGGGCCGAGGTGCCGACCTCCTGGAAGGCCGGGGGGGACGGCACATGGTCGACGGGCCACGACATGGTCCGCTTCTGCGATGTGTGCACCACCAACGCCAATCCCGCGGTCGAGGGCATGGCGGCCCACCCCGAGCAGGTCTTCGTTGACGGCAAGCCGCTCACGCAGGTCGCCTCGAGGGGCGAGGTGAACGCCTCCTCCTTCTACGTCGATGACCCGGACCCCGTGACCCTGAAGAAGCCGGGCGACTCCTACAGCGGCTTCAACGCCAAGCCGCATCGCGGCACCTCCTACGTCATCGGGGTCGATCCCTCCAAGCACACCGTCGAGGTCGTCCAGCAGCACCGCGCGCTCACCCTGCAAGGGGCCAACACCACGCTGTCCGGGATCGTCGTCGAGAAGTACTCCCCGCTCCAGCGGTGGGACTACCAGGACCCCGAGATCGGCGTGTTCACCGGCGGCGGCGCTGTCGTCGTGTCCAAGGAGGGCCAGACGATCGAGAACAACACCTTCCGCTACTCCGCGGCCGGCAGCGCGCTGCACCTGGCCAGCGCCCCGAACACCAAGGTCACGGGGAACCGCTTCGAGGACAACGGCGGCGCTGCGCTCAACGTCAACGCCTCCTCCGGCACGGTCATCGAGAAGAACTACTGGCGGGGGACGAACTCCGCTGGGTTCATCACGACCGACTGCGGCGCCTACTGCACCATCGCCGACACCAAGGTGACCCACTCGGAGAACGTGCGCTACGCCTTCAACACCGTGGACAACTCGGCGTCGGGTAAGGACGCCTCGCTGCCCCAGAACAACGAGACCGTGCAGACCGCCGGAATCTGGTTCGATGAGGGCGTCATCAACTCCGACATCGTGGGCAACCACTTCATCAACGTCCCCCTGGGCATCCTCGACGAGGTCTCCTCCCACACCACCATCGCCTCCAACATCATCGACGGCGCGGGAACGGCGATCCGGGTGCAGGGCTCTGACAACTCCTCGGTGTGGAACAACACCGTCTCGCACGCGCTGACCAGCCTCGTGGTGCGCGAGGACACCCGCTCCAAGGGCTGCAACGCCAGGAGCGCGGACGGCACCTGCACCTCGCTGGAGCCCTGGAGCGCCAAGCGCGGCCTGAGCTGGGACACCACGAACGCGGTGGTCACCAACAACATCTTCTCTTCGGAGCAGACGCAGGCCTCACCCAATGACCCCTGGCGCTACGCCTCCATCGTCAACGTCGATGGCGACACCAACCGTCACGCCCCCGGCGCCTTCTACGCCAACCAGATGATCTCCAGCATCGACCACAACGCCTACTACCGGCCGCATGGCGGTGAATACAACTTCCTGCACTGGTGGCAGTACGGGAAGAACTCGATCAACGAGGCCTTCTACTCCCAGGATCTGAAGACCTTTGGCTCGCACAAGGGCGTGACCACCGGCGGTAAGGAGAGCCACAGCCTCGACCTGCGCGGCACCCCGGACGCCAACCCGCTGTTCGTCAAGGAGGCCAGTGGTCCGAACTGGAAGGCCTCCGACTTCCGCCTCAAGCCCGGTAGCCCGGCCTCCGGCGCTGGCGCGGCGCTGCCCAAGGCCATCGCCGAGAAGATCGGCGCCGACGCGGGCGTGGCGGTGAACATGGGCGCTCTGGTCAACGCCGCTTGGAATGGCGAGCAGCCCGCCGCTCAGGCGCCCGGCGCCGAGCAGCCGGCAGAGCCCGGTGCTCAGGCCGCGCCGACCACCGAGGCGCCGGCCCCGGCCCCCGCCGGTGACGCCGCCCAGGAGTCCCCCGCCAAGAACACCCCGACCGCCGCCGCTCAGGCGGCCCAGGCCAGGGCGGAGATCGCCAAGGACGTCAAGCCCAAGGCGCGCACGGTCATGGCCGGTGGGGCCCTCGCCTCGCTCCTGGTCGGTGTCCTCGGTCCGTACCTGCGGCGCTTGTTCCTGTCGTTGCGCGCATGAGCGCATCGGGGGAGGAGCCCCTGGCGATCGTCGTCGGCGCGCGCTATCCGGTGGGGGAGCGGCAGTACCTGCTCTCCGAGCGGCTGGCGCGCGCCGTCGCGCTCTGCCGGGAGGCGCTCATCGAGGTGGCCGAGCACCGGGAGGTCATCACCTACGGCGAGCTCAGCGACGAGATCGCGGGGGCGGTCCTGCCCCGGCACATGGGGCCGCTGCTGTCGATGATCGCCCATGACTGCGCCGCTCGCGACGAGCCCAGCTTGGCCTCCCTCGTGGTGTCCGCTAGCACGGGCGAGGTCTCGACCCCGGATGCGCGTTGGGCGCCTCCCAGCCGCCAGGCCTGCTGGGACCTGTGGTCCAGCCGCTCCCAGGGCGCCGGGAGGGGCCGCCGCGGGGCCGCCGCGGCTCAGGCGGGTGAGGCGGCCTCCGGCGCCTCGGCCGGGGACGCGGCAGACGACTCGGCTGGAGGCTCAGCGCGGCCGTAGTCGCGGATGCGCAGGGGCTCCAATCCCGGGTGATCGCGCAGCCCCTGGGCGCCGAAGAGGGCGTAAACCGCCGCCACGGCCGTCACCGCCGAGGCGGGGCCGGCCAGGCGCAGGGGCGACGCCGATTCGAACTCCAGGATGAGCACTCCGGCAGGCAGTTGCGGGCGGATCGCGACGATCGCGTCGTAGTGGAAGCTCAGCCAATGGAGGTCGTTGCGCTGGACGAGGACGCGCCGCTGGGTGACCAGCGCGCGGACGGACTGGTTCTCTCGCCATCGGTACCCCTGAGGCCCCCTCGCCCATGGCCGGCGGCGCTGCGCCGTGGGCGCGGCGTCCAGTCCCGCCGATGCGCCGCCGGATCCACCGATGACCCTGGTGCCGGGCTGGAGGGGACGCGCCTCCTCGCTGTAGTACCGGGCGTAGTCGGAAGGGCAGTCGGCCAGGACCTGCTCATTCGTGTCGATCGCGACATCCCAGGGGCGACCGAGGTCGAAGGCTCCGCCCATGACCAGGCCCCGCGCCACGGCCCTGGCCTGATCCTGGGAGGCGGCCAGCCCCGTGCGCCACTCGAGCTCCCGGGACTCTGCGGCGCTCGGATGGCCGGAGTGAAAGCGGTGGGCCCGCCACGCGAGGCGCGCCAGTCCCGCCAGCCTGATGGCGGTCCACAGCGCGAAGGGCGCCATCACCGCCGCGCCGGCGACGATCAGTGGTACGGCGTACCGGGGCGCGATCAGCGGGGAGGCGCCCGCGCGGACCGCCGCCGCGCCGAGGAGGGCGCCCGACGCGGGCCGCAGGAGCCCCGTCCAGTCCCGCCCACTGGGCATCGTGGGTAGCGGCATGCGGGGCATGCTCATGGAGGGCTCCTCATTGTCAGGGATAACAGGGGGATCGATAGCCGTAAGGTTATCGTTTTGTAATCATCTTGCCGGGCCTCTTGCTGTGACTCCTCGGTCTCAGGCGCGTCCCGGTCGCGCCCACCAGGTGGGCCCCGGCCCGCATCCAGGCTCCGGTTAGCGGCCCGAGCCGCGCGCCCATGCCGATAACCTGTGCTCATGCTGACCCGCATCGACCTGCGTGACACCGATCTCACCCCCCTCCAGCTCGCCCAGCGCCTGCCACGAGCGGCCCTGGACGTCGCCTCGGCCCTGGCGACCGTGGAGCCGATCATCAGTGATGTCAGGGCCCGCGGTGCCGCCGCCCTGCGCGATGCGGCGGAAAGGCTCGACGGCGTCCGCCCCGAGCGCCTGCGCGTCCCGCAGCAGGCCATCCAGAGCGCCGTCGAGGGGCTCGATCCAGCCGTCCGTGGGGCCCTGGAGCTCTCCATTGCCCACAACCGCGCGGGGCACGCCGCCCAGATGCCCTCCGAGCGGGTCACACGCATTACCGATGGCGGGATCATCACCCAGCGCTGGATCCCCGTCCGGCGGGTCGGCCTGTACGTCCCCGGGGGCCTGGCTGTCTACCCGAGCTCGGTGGTCATGAACGTCGTCGCGGCTCAGGTCGCCGGGGTTGAGAGCGTCGTCCTCGCCTCGCCGCCCCAGGCCGAGCACGGCGGCCTCCCCCATCCCACGATCCTGGCGGCCTGCGGCCTGCTCGGCGTGACCGAGGTCTACGCCGCGGGCGGCGCGCAGGCCATCGCCATGCTCGCGTACGGCGCCGGCCCCGAGACCCAGGCCGATGAGGAGGCGAGCGCGGGCGGTGTCCTGTGCGAGCCCGTCGACGTCATCTCCGGGCCCGGCAATGTGTATGTCGCCGCTGCCAAGCGGGCCGTGCTTGGGGACGTCGGCATCGACGCCGAGGCCGGGCCCACCGAGATCGCCATCCTCGCCGACGCCTCCGCTAACCCCGAGTACGTCGCGGCCGACCTCCTGTCCCAAGCTGAGCACGACCCGAACGCGGGATCAGTGCTCATCACCGACAGCCCCGCCCTGGCGGACGCCGTCGACGCCGCGCTGGAGCGCCGGCTCGCGGCGACGCGGCACCGGGAGCGCGCCGCCCGCGCCCTGGGTGGCGCGCAGTCGGGGGTGGTGCTCGTCCGGGACATCGAGCAGGGCATCGCCGTGGCCGACGCCTACGCCGCTGAGCACCTCGAGATCCACACCGAGGGGGCGCCCGACGTGGCGCGCCGCATCCGCAATGCCGGGGCGGTGTTCGTCGGCCCCTACAGCCCCGTCCCGCTCGGCGACTACCTCGCCGGCTCCAACCACGTCCTGCCCACCGGCGGCACGGCGCGGTTCGCGGCGGGGCTCAGCGTGATGGCCTACCTCAAGCCCGTTCAGATGATCGAGTACAGCGCCCAGGCCCTGGGAGCGATGTCCGGCCCGCTCGCGGCACTGGCCCAGGCGGAGGATCTTCCCGCCCACGCGGAGGCCGTCGGAGCGCGTCTTCACGGCCGCGACTGAACGCGCCCCTGGAATCCGCGCCGAGCGCCCATGGATGGGTGCTCGGCGCGGATTCTCGTCCTAGGGAGGAAAGGGCATCCTGCTTTCGTACATCCGCACTGACGAGACTTGTAAGGGGAGCGATCATCGCCCAGATTCCATCGCGCTTCTGATGGTGGTGATCGAATAATGCTGAGAATGTGATAGCCGCTACTGACATCTGCTCGCAGGAGTGGGATGGGCCGCCGAGCACCGCTGATATCCCAACGGGCATGTGGTGTAGCACAACTCAAACATATTCAGATTGTGTGATTCCACAGTGTTGTTCGACTATATCAAATTGTTATCTTCGTTTTAGATACATCCAGTCCCCATCTGGATGTGTCCCGCTGCGAACGATCATCATCGTGGTTCCACCCTGATCCCTTGAGTCGAAATGACGGTGCGATGAGCAGTTGCTCCCTGATTCTTGCGAATTCCTCGTGGCTGCCCGGTCCGGGCGCCATGGCGCGTATTCTCGCTGTCGCTGGGACAATCGCGCATGTTCTCTCCCTCCTGGCCGGATTCCTCTTCGCAGTCGTGGCCATCGCCTGGCTGTGGGTGAACCTCACCGGGGCCCTCAGGCGCGTTCTCCTGGGCTGGTACCGGGGACCGGGACGCAGGAGGGGCGCATGATCGGCGGGGGCGCCGGCGACCCGGTCGAGATGATCGGCCACTGGGGCGCGGTGATCATGATCGGGATGGGGCTTGTCTACGTGCTCGTCCTCCTCCTCATCTCCAGGCGGCCTCCGCGGATCGAGCGGCCCCGGCACGGCGGCAGCTCCCGGGCGAAGGACATCCTCGTCGTCATCCTCATGCCGTGCCTCAACGAGGCCGGGGTCATCGGCGCGAGCGTGGGTCGTCTCCTCGACATCCCCGACGACAGGCTGCGCGTCCTCGTCATCGACGACGGATCCGACGACGGGACCGCCGACGTCGTGCGGGCGATCCCGGATCCCCGCGTGAGCGTCATGCGCAGGGTCCCCCCGCGCGCCCGCCTCGGCAAGGGAGAGGCCCTCAACGACGCCTTGGACCACGTGCGCGCCACATGGGGCGGGGACCCGGGCACCGATGTGGTGGTCGGGGTGGTCGACGCCGATGGCCGCCTCGAGTCGCAGGCCATTGACGAGGCCCGGCGGGCCTTCCGCAATCGGCGCATCGGCGCCGTGCAGTTCGGCGTGCGGATCAACAACCGCTTCTCCTCACTGCTCGCCCGCATGCAGGACATGGAGTTCGTCATCTTCACCGAGGTCTTCCAGAGGGGAAGGCGCCATCTCCACAGCGTCGGCATGGGCGGCAACGCGCAGTTCGCCCGCCTCGACGCCCTCAGCGCGCTGGGCGACAAGCCCTGGACCAAGTCGCTCACCGAGGACTTCGACCTCGGCGTCCGTCTCAACGGCACCAGGTGGGTCAATGACTTCAGGCCCACCGCGGCGGTCCACCAGCAGGGCGTCACCAGCCTCAGGAGGCTCCTGCGCCAGCGCACGCGCTGGTTCCAGGGCAACATCCAGTCCCTTAACCTGCTCGGGCGCGCGGCGCGCGAGCAGCGCGGCCTGGCCAGGGCGGATACCACCTGGCAGATCCTCACCCCCTACGTCCTCCTGGCGGCCTCGCTGCTCATGGCCTCATTCGCGATCACCGTGCTCATCGTGGTGTCCAAGGCGGTCCTCGGCCACAGCCAGACCTGGTGGTGGCTGCTCAGCGCCTACCTCCTCGCCTTCGGCCCCGGCGTCGTCTTCGGCCTGCTGTACTGGAGGATCGAGCGCTCTGAGGGGCTCGGCCCGCTCAAGGCCCTCGCCTACGCCCACGTCTTCGTCCTCTACGGGCTCCTCCCCGCCCTCTTCGGGTGGCGGGCCCTGCTTCGCGAGATCACCGGGCGCACCGGGTGGGCCAAGACCGCCCGGGAGGCCGAGGACCCGGTGGGGGCGGCCGCGCCGGCGGGGCTGACCGCCCCCGCGCCGGGGCTGATCGCCCCCGCGCCGGGGGCGGCGCGCCCAGAGGCCACCCCGGACCCGCAGGGCATCCGCATCCGGCCCGCGCTCGCGCGCGTCGATCGGCCCTCGCCGTCAGCCCCCGCCATCCCGCCCATGCCCCAGCGGCCGCCGCGCCCGCCGCGCCCGCCGGTCCCCCGAGAGCATGAGGTGGCCGCATGAGCGCCCCGGAGGCCTCCCCCCGGACCGGCCCCCCGCCGGAGGACCGCCGGCGCGCGCCCGCCCCGCCGTCGGACTGGGAGGAGGGCGCGAGGTCCGCGCTGCTGCGCCGACGTCTCGTGCTCGGGGGAGCCCTCGTGTCGCTCATCGGGGGAGGGGCCGCGCTCGGGTACCGCTACCTCTCCACCCAGGAGACGAGTTGCGACGACTGGCGGGTCATCTTCGACGGCTACGGCGAGGCCACGTGCCAGGGCGGCACCCTGCGGCTCGCCCCCAACTCGGCCACCGAGCACGAGCGCACGCACGCCGCCCTGGCCATCTCCACCGCCGCCGCCGTCGCGGACCGGGCCACGCAGACCATCACCTCCATGATGACCACTGAGAAGCAGTTGCGCGAGGGGATCTCGCCCAACCCCTGGGAGGTCGCCTGGCTCCTGTGGTCCTTCCAGGACAACGAGCACTTCTACGCCCTCGCCCTCAAGCCCAACGGCTGGGAGGTCTCCAAGCAGGACCCCGCCTACCCCGGGAACCAGCGATTCCTTGCCTCCGCCCACGAGCCGTCCTTCGAGGTCGGCGTGGCCCACCTCGTCCAGGTGCGGGTCGACACCACGGGTGATGCCGTCTCCTTCACCGTCACGGCGGACGGCCAGGACCTCGGCGTCATCGAGGATGCCGACAGCCCCTATCGCAGTGGCCCCGTGGGCGCCTACACCGAGGACGCCATCGTCACCTTCGCCGCGACTACCTACTCACGCAACTGACACGACACCAAGGAGCACCGATGACCACCGAGCCAGCGACCCCATCCGATCAGCGGCCGCAGGGAGCGCCCCTGAGGATCATGCTGGTCTACGGCACGAGGCCCGAGGCGATCAAGGTCGCCCCCCTCATCAACCGGATGCGCGCCGACGAGCGCTTCGACCCGGTCATCGTCGTCACCGGGCAGCACCGCGAGATGCTCGACCAGGTCAACACCTTCTTCGGCATCACCCCCGACATCGACCTCGACATCCACTCCCCGGGCCAGACGCTCACCCAGGTCACCACCCGGTGCCTGGAGGGCGTGGGCGGGGCCCTGGAGGAGCACCCCTGCGACGCCGTCCTGGTCCAGGGCGACACCACCTCGGTGTTCGCCGCGGGGCTGGCCGCCTTCTACCACTCCACCCCCGTCCTCCACCTCGAGGCCGGGCTGCGCACGGGCACGATCACCTCGCCCTTCCCCGAGGAGGCCAACCGCAAGCTCGTCGGGCAGATCACCTCCCTGCACCTGTGCCCGACGGCCACCAGCCGGGACAACCTGCTGCGGGAGGACGTCAATCCCGCCTCACTGCGCGTCACGGGCAACACCGTCATCGACGCCCTGCTGGAGGCGGTCACGAGGCCGACGCCCCCCGCCGACCCGGCGCTGCGCGAGGCCCTCGAGGACCCCTCCCGCCGGGTCGTGCTGGTGACCGCGCACCGTCGCGAGTCCTGGGGAAAGCCCATGGAGGGGATCGGGCGGGCGATCGCCCGCCTCGCCCGCGCCCATCCCGACGCGCTCATTGTCCTGCCCGCCCACCGCAACCCGATCGTCCGCCGGGCCCTCCTGCCCAGGATCGAGGGGCTGCCCAACGTGGTGGTCACCGACCCCCTGGAGTATGGGGCCTTCTGCTCGCTCATGAACCGGGCGCACATCGTCCTCACCGACTCCGGGGGCGTCCAGGAGGAGGCCCCCGCGCTGTCCAAGCCCGTGCTCGTCATGCGCGAGAGCACCGAGCGCCCCGAGGCCATCGACTACGGCGTCGCCAGGCTCGTCGGAGCCGACGAGGAGCGGATCGTCGAGGCCGTGACCACCCTGCTCACCGACGACGCCGCCTACGCGGCCATGGCCCAGGCCGCCAACCCCTACGGCGACGGCCGGGCCTGCGAGAGAGTCATGGCGGCGATCGCCGCCATGTTCGGCAGGGGGGAGCCCCTGCCGGACTTCGAGCCCTCCCGCGCCTGATCCCCCCTGACCGACCCTCACCCTGACAAGGAGATCCCCTATGAGAACAACGACCCACGCGCGCCGGCGCCGAGCGGCCCTGGCGGCCCTCGTGGCGCTCAGCGCCTCGATCGGCCTCGTCGGCCCCGCCCATGCGGCCGACGGCGCCTCGACCGCGCGTGGCGCGGCCCTCGCGCCCGCGACGGGCGGCCCCGCCGATGACCTCGGCTCG
>NZ_VWPE01000013.1:0-68595 GCF_009829635.1 Actinomyces sp. zg328 | reverse complement strand
GTCCCCGCCCCCTCCGGGATCGCGCGCCGGGCGCGCGGCAGGCTCGTGACGGCGGCCCTGGCGGACGCCGTCGCGCAGGGGATCGCGCGGGCGCCGGCGCCCCCTCCTGGCGGGGCGGGCGGCCCCGGCCCGCTCATCGTCAGCGCGGACATCCTGCGGCGGGAGAACGGCCGCGCCTTCCGCGGCGCGCATCAGGCCGGCCTGTCGGCCGCGCAGCGCCGCCGCAACCGCCAAGCCCCTCCCCGGGTCCTCGCGGATGCCAGCGGCTGGGACGCGCTCATCGTCGACGACGTCGTGACCACGGGCTCGACGCTGCGCTCCTGCGCGGCGGCACTAAGAGGCGCCGGGGCCCGGCCCCTCGGGGCCCTCGTCCTGGCGGCGACACCTCCCCCGGCCCGCGCCGCCGCGCGGCTCCCCGGCCCCGTGGGGCCGCCGGGCGGGGCCGGGCGAAGGGGGCGCGCAGCCGCGAAGAGGCTCTGATCCGCGCCTTCCGCCCGGGGCGATCGCGGCCGTGGGCTGCCTCAGGGGAGCACCCGAATGGTGTAAATTGTGTGTCACAAGACACAAGGAGCGCAAGGGGTCCGACGGAGGTATCGGTTCCGCCGGCGGGGACGCCGCGCTCCCCGCGACGCGCAGGAGGTGAGAGCACCGCTCCAGAGCCCGCCGCGAGGCGCGGCGGGTGCCCATCGCATCGGGCCCCGGTTCCCGGGCCGCCCAGGTTCCAGAAAGGTTCCACCATGGACATCACCGTCGTCGGCCGCAACGCTGAGATCAGCCCCCGCCTGCGCGAATACATCGAGGAGAAGGCCACCAAGGTCGAGCAGTTCGATCCCCGCGTCCAGCGCGTCGAGGTCGAGGTCACCCACGAGCGCAACCCGCGCCAGGCGGACACCGCCGAGCGCGTGGAGATCACCGTCATCTCCAAGGGCCCGGTCATCCGCGCCGAGGCCAGCTCCTCCGACCGATTCGCCGCCTTCGACATCGCCATGGGGAAGCTGACCGAGAGGCTGCGCCGCGCCCGCGACCGCAAGAAGGACCACCACCGCGGAGACGCGATCCCGGCCCCCAAGGACCTCCCCGTGGCAGAGGAGGCGCCCGCGGTCGCCGATGAGGCCGAGAAGGCCGACGAGGCCCCGAAGGTGCCCACGGAGAAGGGCGTCGCCGTCGAGTCCCAGCTGGGGGACTCCCCCGTCATCGTGCGCCAGAAACTCCACGATGCCACGCCGATGACCGTCGAGGAGGCCCTGGACCACATGGAGCTCGTCGGCCACCCGTTCTACGTGTTCATTGAGAAGTCCACCAGGCAGCCCTGCGCGGTCTACCACCGCCACGGCTGGACCTACGGCGTCATCCGCCTCGACGCCCAGGTGCTCTAAGAGCGCTGGGCCCGGCCGCTCGGCGGGCCCAGCGAGCCTCGGGCCCGCCCTCCCCCCGGGAGGGCGGGCCCGAGTTGTTCCCGGTCAGCGGCGCCGTCACACGATGGGGTAGCCGGCGTCTGTGACGGTGGTCGAGATGACGCGCCATGTCCCCGAGGCCCTGCTCCACAGTTGGCCGTCGGAGTCCGACAGCAGCATGGTCTGATTGAGGCGGTTGGCGGCGATCCCGTTGGCGGTGGGCGGGCCCGGGGACCGCGAGGCCTCCAGGCATCCCAGTGAGGCGATCACGAGGCTCGCAGTGCCCTGGCCGTCCTGGGACGGCTCGATGGTGATGAGTTCGGTGCCCGAGTACCAGGCAAGCTCACGGGCACCCTGCCCCGTCAGGCCGGCCACGGGGTAAGGATCGCCCAGGCGCGTGGGGCGCCCCTCCCCGTCGCGGATGATCGCCGCGGCATCCACCCGCTCGCCGGACTGGTTGGACGGATCGGCGGCATCGCGATGGCGCACGGCGATCCGGTCCGACTCCGCCGAGATATCCATGCTGATCACGCAACGGCCACTGAGCCAGGCGGCGGCCACCTCCGCCCGCACGCCCCGCGCGTCAACGACGATGAGCCCGCCCTGGCTGGCCGTCCATATCCAGTGGTGCCTGTCCTGGCGGGGAGGGAGGAGGCCGACGGCGTCCTCGGGCGAGTCGCCGACGGACAGGATCGAGGCGGCCTGGGTCCCGCCGGGCCCGACCCGCAGGATGCTGGGACCCGACACGACGCACACGCCCCCATCCACTCCCAGTGAGGGGTGGCGGGCGCCCATGGTGCCCAGCGTCGAGGGTTGCATGAGCACGGCGCGGGTCGTGCTCGTGCCGCGCACCACCGCGCCACCGCTCATCCCCACGACCGCGCCCGGCTCCGCGGCGGCGTCGAGAGGGGTGACCTGCGCGGCGAGCCGCTGATCACCGGCCATGACGATGACAGTGTCGATCCCGCTGACCTCCTTCATGGTGGCGGTGATCTGGGCGACGGCGAGCGCCTGGGCCTCGGAGCCCCAGGAGGAGGCGTCCGCGCGCAGGCGCACGGTGGCCACTCGGTCCACGACCTTGACTTCCTGGAGTCTCGTCCCGTTGGGGATCGCGGTGGTCGCCACGTCCTTCAACCAGGCGGCGGGCCCCGACAGGAGCGCCTCGAGGGCGGCCTCCTCCAAGCGCTTGCGCGACAACCAGCGGGGGTCGGGGATGGGGCGGTCGTGCGCGGCGTTGAGGAACCTGATGCTCTGCTGGGTGAAGGCGGTGCGCAGCACGGAGCCCTGCACGACGGCGCCCGGCGGCAGCGAGGCGATCCGCCACTGCCCCCGCGCCGTGGTGACGAGGGTGAGCGACTCGGAGTAGTCGAGGCCCTGAGCGCTCAGCACACCGGTGGAGTCGAGGCTGCCCTCCAGCTTCCCGGAGATGGTGACCCCGCCGTCGTCCGCGCGGCGCACGGTCAGTGGCTCGGAGCCGGAGGCGAGCAGAAGGGGGGACATGGGCTGCCAGGAGTCGGCCGCGCTGTCGACGAGGAACTCGCGCGCGGTGGCGAAGCCGTCGGAGAGCCCGGCGGTGCAGGCCCGCAGGAATCCCTCGACGATTGCCACGGGGGCCGCGCCGTCGACGGGGCCGGGAGCCGTCTGGATGAGGACGCCACCGCCCTCGTTGACGGCGTCGGACTGGAAGACGTCCCCCTCCGTGGGGAAGCTGGAGCATGCCGCGAGGGAGCCGGCTCCCCCGGCGGCGAGCATCGCGATGGCCGCGCGCCGGCTCGGGAGGCGCGCGAGCAGGGACGAGCCGCCAGTGCCGCGCGGCGCGCTCACGACGTCCTCCCGCCGGAGACCTCCGGGGTTCGGGCCGTGGGCACCTGGCCGGGGGCGATGACGGTGACGTGCCCCGGGGTGACGGCGGCTTCGGCGACGGCCAGGGGCTCCTCCCCATCCCCGTGGGGGCGCGCCGAGCGGCGCGAGACGGGCCCAGGCCCGAGGACGGTCCCGGTGACCGCCTCGGGGGCGCGGCGGGGCTTAACGCGCGCGACGGCGGGGGCGTCGTCGGGGATGCAGGGCAGGGGGCCGGGCGCGGAGTAATGGCCGGGGGTCCCACCCTCGCCGAGCTCGCGCGGGAGGGTGAGGAGGAAGGAGGCGCCGTCGGCGGGCCACCCCCAGGCCTGGAGGGAGCCCCCGTGGAGATGGGCGTCCTCGGCGGAGATCGACAGGCCGAGCCCCGTGCCCCCCAGAGTGCGCTTGCGGGAGGGGTCAGCGCGGTAGAAGCGGTCGAAGACGCGCCCGACCACGTCGGGGCTCATGCCCACGCCGTGGTCGCGCACGCGCACGGCGACGGCGTCGTCGTTGACCGCCATGGTGATGTCGATCGGCTTGGACTCGGCGTGCTCGATCGCGTTGAGGATGAGGTTGCGCAGGATCCGCTGGACGCGCACGGAGTCAACCTCCGCCGTGGCGGGCTCATCGGGGACCTGGAGGCGGATCTCGCAGCCCGAGGACTGGATGTGCACCTCATTGTCCTCCAGGACGCCCGAGAGCAGGTCGCGCAGGTCCACCTCGTCCGAGCGCAGCGTGACCCGCCCGGAGTCGATCCTGGAGATCTCGAGCAGGTCGGTGAGCATCGTCTGGAAGCGGTCGACCTGGCCGTGCAGCAGCACCGCGGCGCGGCGCACAAGGGGGTCCTCGATCTCCTCGCGGAGCTCGAAGATGTGCTCGGCCGCCATCTTGATCGTGGTCAGCGGGGTGCGCAACTCGTGGGAGACGTCGGAGACAAACAGCTGTTGGGACACGGACATGGCGTTGAGCCGATCGATCTGCGACTGGATGGACTCCGCCATCATGTTGAAGGACGTGGCCAGGGCGGCGAGCTCGTCCTCCCCGTTGACGGCCAAGGGCTCATCGAGGCGCCCCTCCGCCAGGCGCTTGGCGGCCAGGGAGGTCCGCCGCACGGGGATGAGTACGCGCCAGGTGAACACCGCCACCGCCACGATGATGATGACGAGGAAGCCGACCCCCGTGAGGACCACGGAGCGCTTGACCGTGTCCGCCACCTGCTGCTGGGACTCCAGCGAGTAGACGATGTAGAGCTCGTAGTCCCCGGCCAGCGGCATGGAGACACGCGATCCGACCACCATCCCGGGCACGGTCCCGGAGCGTTCCCCGGGAACGCTCACGGACTGCCAGTACTGCCGGCCGGTCCGGCCATTGCGGACCTCGCGCTCCATGCGATCCGTGATGAGAGCGGTCAGACGGTCATCGGTAGCCAGGGTGTTGATAGCCACCGACGACGACTCCCCGCTGCCCTGGACGACGGCTCCGATCACCCCGGCGCCCGACGCGTAGTCGCTGATCCCCGACAACTCGGCTTGGATCGCCGCGGAGACCTCCTCGGAGGTGGAGGCCGTCGTCGTCGCCAGGGCCGACTGGGCGGCGACGATGCGCTGCTTCGCGTTGGTCAGGATCGCGTCGCGCCGGTCGTTGAAGACATTCTGGTGGATGGTGATGTTGACGATGCTCAGCAGGATGGCGGTGGCCAGGGCCCCGATGAGGACCGCGCCCAGGGTCATCCTGGCGACGAGGCTATGCCGGAAGAGAAGCGTCGGGCGCCATCGGGCGCGCCGGAAGCGCACGGGTCAGCGGACGTCGCCGGCGCGGTACCCGACGCCGCGGACCGTCAGGACGATGGTCGGGTGCTCGGGATCCTGCTCAATCTTGGCGCGCAGGCGCTGGACGTGCACATTGACCAGCCGGGTGTCCGCGGTGTGCCGGTAGCCCCAGACCTTCTCCAGGAGCTCCTCGCGGGTGAAGACCTTCCAGGGGGTGCGGGCGAGGGCCAGGAGCAGGTCGAACTCAAGGGGGGTCAGGGCGATGCGCTGATCGCCGCGGCGGACCTCATGCCCGGCAACGTCGATATCGAGGTCGCCAGCGCGCACGTGCTCGGCCACGGGGTCGACACCCCGGCGCAGGCGGGTGCGGATGCGGGCGAGGAGCTCCTTGGAGCGGAAGGGCTTGGTGACGTAGTCATCGGCGCCGGCCTCCAGCCCGGCCACGACGTCCATCGTGTCGGTGCGGGCGGTCAGCATGATGATGGGGACGTCGGACTCGGCGCGGATGAGGCGGCAGACCTCGACGCCGTCGAGGCCGGGGAGCATGAGGTCGAGAAGCACCAGGTCCGGCGTGTTCTCGCGGAAGGCCTCGAGCGCCCGCGAGCCGTCCGTGCAGAACGACGGCGTGCACTCCTCAGCCTCGAGCATGATCCCGATCATCTCGGCCAGGGCGGTGTCGTCATCCACGACGAGGATACTGGTGCTCATGGGGCGTATCTTGGCACGACCATCCCACCTGGGAACACGCTGACACCCCGACTGATTCCTCCTTGTGATATGCGCGGGCCTCCCAGGCCCCCTGAGGGCCCGGGCTCCTCTGGGCGGCCCATGGCCGGGGACCCCTGATTCCTCCTCTGGATGGAGGAGAGCGCCTCGCCGCGCGTGACAGCATGGGGGCATGAGCAATGACAGCAGTGACTGGCTGCCCCCCTCTCAGCCCGATGCCGAGGACCCCGGGGGCGCCGGCGGCGGGCAGCCGGCCCCGGACTCGCCGGGCGCAAGCGGCACTCCCGCGCGGCCCGCCTATGGCGCCTACGGGACCCCGCCCGCAGGCCAGGCGCCCTCGACCCTGGATATGGCCGGTGGTCCCCACCGGGGCCCGCGGGGCTTCTTCGTGGCCCCCAAGCCGGGCATCATCCCCCTGCGGCCGCTGGGCATCGGGGACATCATCTCCGGCGCCTTCGAGTCGATGCGCGCCAATCCCAGGGCGATGCTCATCCCCGCCCTGCTGACCATGACGGTCGTCGGCGCGATCAACGCCGTCGCCAGTTACTCCCTGGGGAGCCCCCTCTCCTCCCTCATCCCGACCCCGGGGGAGGCGCCCACCCCCGAGGAGCCTGAGGCGCAACTGCCCGCCCTCCTGCTCGGCCTGGCCGCCGAGCTGGGCTCGCTCATCCTGACCTTCCTGGCGACGACCGTGCTGTCCGGGCTGCTCATCATGACCGTCTCCCGCTCCGTGCTGGGCAGGGTCGTGAGCGCGGGCGAGGTGTGGAGCCGGGTCAAGGGGCGGATGTGGGCCCTCATCGGGCAGTCGGTGCTCATCAGCCTCATCTCCTTGGCCACCATCGCGATCCTCGGGGGGCTGGCGCTCCTGGCGGTCTACGGCGGTATCAGGGACGCGGCCTCGTCCCTCTCGCCGGTCCTGGCCCTGCTCGTCATCCTGACCGCCGTCGCGGTCGCGATCCTGGCCATCGCGCTGTCCTGGGTGTTCCTGGTCCGCCTGACCTGCGCCCCCAGCGCGCTCATCCTGGAGGACATCGGGATCATCGAGTCGCTCAAGCGCTCCTGGAGCCTGAGCCGGGGCTCCTTCTGGCGGGTGTTCGGCGCCCTGCTGCTGGCGGCGCTCATCTCCGGCACCGCCTCGGCCCTGGTGACGCTCCCAATCTCCCTGCTGACCTCCACCAACGCGCTGGTGGGCAACGGCGCGCTCCCCCTCATGGCGGCCCTGCAGGCCTTCTTGACCGATCTCGTCCAGGCGATCGTCCTCCCGTTCAGCGCCGCGGTATCCGCCTTGATTTACATCGATCTGCGTATGCGGGGCGAGGGCCTCGACGTCGAGTTGCGCCGCGCGGCCCAGGCCTGAATCCGTGGCGGGATCACGCATGATCGCACTGGAGCCGGCTGCCATCCAGGGCCGGGGCGCCCCGGGGGCGCTCGCCCCCTCGGGGGGCCCGCCGGCGACGCCGGACGCCTCGCAGGCCGGCGAGGCAGCCCAGCGCGAGCTGGCGAAGACCGCCTACGCCGAGAGGACCGACCCGCTGACGGCGACCTGGCACTGGATCCAGCACCATGTCGATCTTGGCTCGGTCATCCCCGGCATCCCGCCGTGGGCGTCCGCGACGATCGTGGTCCTCGGGCTGACGGCCCTCGTCATCGTCATCGGCGTGATGGCGAGGCGGGTCACGATCGCCAGGCCCAGCGGCGCGGCCCCAGGACCGCTGCTGGAGGACGACCGCGACGCGGCCACCCTGACCAGCGGCGCGGACCTCGCCGCTGATCGGGGCGACTTCGCCACCGCGGTCGTCGACCGCTTCCGGGCGATCATCCGCTTCCTCGATGAGCTCGGCGTCCTCGAGGACCACCCGGGGCTGACCGCCCACGAGGCGGCCGGGATGGCCGCGAGCGCGCTGCCCGGACTGTCCGCCGACCTCCACTCCGGCGCCCGCCTCTTCGACGCCGTTCGCTACGGGGACGTGGTGGCCAGCCCGGATGAGGACGCCTGGATGCGGGCCCTGGCCAGCGACGTCAAGGACCAGGCGGGGCGCGCGCGGCCGGGCGCCCGGGCCCGCGCCGAGCGCCCCGCTGACGCGGCGACCGCGAGCGGGGAGCGCCGGTGACCCCCATCGGGGCGCGCCCCAGGACCGCGGCTGCCGTCCCGTCGTCCCCGGAGCCAGGGCCGGCGGGCGGGGGCGCTGACCAGGTCATCGGCGCCACCATCGGTCAACGCCTGCGCTCCTGGAGGCCAGGGCTCCTCACGCTGCTCGCCCTGCTCGTCCTGGTCCTCCTCGCCCAGGCCCTCAAGCCCGCTGAGTCCACCACGCCGCTGGCCATCGACAACCCGCGTCCCAACGGGGCGCGGGCCCTCGCGGCCCTCGTGAGCGAGTGGGGCGTCGAGGTCCATGCCGTCTCCAGCGCGCGCGCCGCGCGCGAGGCCTCAGCCGAGGGCGCGACCGTCGTTCTCATCAACGCCGGGAGCCTCAGCGACGAGGAGCAGGCGCAGCTCGCCTCGGCCGGCGGCGACGTCGTCGTCATCGGCGCCCTCCACAACAGCCTCGGGGGGCTCACCGAGCTCACGCCCAGTGGCGTCAGCGCCGCCCCCGGCGCCACCGTCAGCGCCCAGTGCGACGACGCCGACGCCCAGGCCGCGGGGACCATCCCGGCCGGGCGCGGATCGGTGGGGCTGGGCGGCGCGCAGGGGGCCACCGGCTGCTTCCCCGTCGCCGACGGCGTGTACGGCTACGCCACGGCGCCGCTCCCCTCGGGCGGGACCCTGCGCGTCCTGGCCTGGCCCGACACCGCGATGAACTCCCGGCTGCCCGAACAGGGGAACGCGGCGCTGGCGATCCGCGCGATCGGCGCCTCCAAGCGCGTCGTGTGGCACGACGCCGCTCAGGCGCAGAGCCGTAGCATCTGGGACGAGCCATCGTTGCCCCGCTTCCTGCCGGTCATCCTGGCGCAGTTGACCATCGCGGCGCTCGCCTTGGCCATCGTCCAGGGCCGGCGGTTCGGGCGCGTCGTCGTCGAGGATCTGCCCGTCGTCGTGCGCTCCACGGAGACCACGATCGGGCGGGGCCGCCTCTACCGGCGAGCCCGGGACCGCGGCCGTGCCGCCACCGCCCTGCGGGCGGGGACGGCCCTTCGCCTCGGCAAGCGCCTCGGGCTGCCCACGGGCGCTGGGCGAGGCGAGCTCATCGCCGCCCTGTGCCGTGACGGGCGCCTGCAGCCGGCCGACGTCGCCCTCGTCCTCTACGGCCCCACACCCACCGACGACCGGTCCCTCACGGACCTGGCCGCCCAGCTCGACCGACTCGAGAGCGAGGTCCACTCATCATGAGCACCACTGAAACCGGCCGCCCCGATCAGGCCGATCACTCCCCCGCGGCGCCGGTCCCGCCTGGGGGCCCGGAGGCCCCCGGGGGCGCGGGGGCTCCCAGGGGCGCGGGGAGCGCCGGGGGCGCCGGCCCCGATCCCCGCTCCCGCCTCGTCGCCCTGCGATCGGAGATCGGCAAGGCGGTGGTCGGCCAGGATGCCGCCATCACCGGGCTGGTCATCGCCCTTCTGGCTGGCGGTCACGTCCTGCTCGAGGGCGTGCCCGGCGTGGCCAAGACACTGCTCGTGCGCTCCCTGGCCCAGGCCCTGGACATCGACACCAAGCGCGTGCAGTTCACCCCGGACCTCATGCCCGGGGATGTCACCGGCTCCCTCGTCTACGACGCCCGCAGCGCCGAGTTCTCCTTCCGCGCCGGACCTGTTTTCACCAACCTGCTGCTGGCGGACGAGATCAACCGCACTCCCCCCAAGACGCAGGCGGCCCTCCTGGAGGCCATGGAGGAGCGCCAGGTGAGCGTCGATGGCGATCCTCGCCCTCTGCCCTCGCCCTTCATGGTGATCGCCACCCAGAACCCCGTCGAGTACGAGGGCACGTACCCGCTGCCCGAGGCCCAACTGGACCGATTCCTCCTCAAGCTCGTCCTTCCCCTGCCCGAACGCGGTCAGGAGGTGGAGGTCCTCAGCCGCCACGCCGGCGGCTTCGACCCCCACGACCTGGCGAGCGCGGGCCTGACGGCGGTCGCCGGCCCCGCCGATCTCCTCGCGGCCCGCGAGCAGGTGCGCGACGTCGGAGCCTCCCAGGAGGTCCTGGGGTACATCGTCGATCTCGTGCGCGCCACGCGCCAGGCGCCCTCGGTGGCCCTGGGGGTCTCCCCCCGCGGCTCAACCGCCCTGCTCGTGGCCGCGCGCGCCTGGGCCTGGCTCTCCGGGCGCGCCTTCGTCACCCCCGACGACGTCAAGGCGCTGGCGCTGCCCGTCCTGCGTCACCGCATCGAGCTGCGAGCGGAGGCCGAGCTCGAGGGCGTGACGGCGGAGGCGATCGTCACCGGCGCCCTGCGCTCCGTCCCCGTCCCCCGCTGATCCCCATGCGCGAGCCCCGGGTCTTCCATCGATTCCCGCCCTCCACGGCGCCGCTGAGGGGAGCGCCGCGATGTTCCTAGCGCGGCGCACGGCCGTCGTCCTCGCCCTCGGCGCGCTCCCCGGCCTGATCTGGCCCCGGCCCATAACCATCGTGGTCGTCCTGGCCGCGACCGTGATCGCGGTGGGGGCCGATGCGCTGCTGGCGGCCTCGCCGCGCGATCTGCGCGTCCAGCGGAGCCTGGCGGGCGCCATCATGCTCGGCGAGACCACCACCGCCACCCTGACCGTGACCAACACCGGCCCGCGGGCGGCGGTGGCCGAGATCCGCGACGCCTGGGCGCCGTCGGCCGGGGCCACCGGTGAGCGCAGTCGGATGACGATCCCGGCTGGGCAGCGGCGCCGGACCCGCACCGCGCTCACGCCCACGCGGCGCGGGGATCGACGGGCCGATCTCGTCACCGTGCGGCTGCTCGGCCCGCTGGGGCTCGCCGGGCGCCAGGCCTCCCTGGCCGCCCCCGCGCGCCTGAGGGTGCTACCGCCCTTCGCCTCCCGGCACCACCTGCCCAGCAAGCTCGCCCGCCTGCGCGAGCTGGATGGGCGCAGCGCCGTCATGGTGCGCGGCGCGGGGACGGAGTTCGACTCACTGCGCCAGTACGTCGTCGGCGACGACGCGCGTTCCATCGACTGGCGCTCGACAGCGCGCCGAGGGGAGGTCGTGGTGCGGACCTGGCGCCCCGAGCGGGACCGCCGCGTCCTGGTGGTCCTGGACACCGGGCGCCGTGCGGCGGCGCGGCTGGGGGACGCGCCCCGGCTCGATGCCCAGATGGAGGCCGCCCTGCTCCTGGCCGCCCTGGCCTCCCGCGCCGGTGACCGCGTGGACGTCCTCGCCGTCGACAGCGCCGTGCGCGCCCAGGTGCGGGGCGCTTCCGGCGCCTCCCTCATGAGCTCGCTCGCCGACGCCTTCGCCCCTCTGGACGCCTCCCTGGTGGAGACGGACTGGTCGCTGCTGACCTCAGCCGTGCGCCGGCTGCTCCCCCAGAGGTCGCTCGTCGTCATCCTGACCGGCGTCGATGGCTCCGCCACCGGTGCGGACATGCTGCGCGCGACCGCCGCGCTGGCCAAGGACCACGCGCTCATCATCGCCTCGGCCCTCGACCCTGCGCTTGATGGGCTGCGGGAAGACAGGGGCGACGCCGTCTCTGTCTACACGGCCGCCGCCGCCGAGAGCGATCTCGTGGAGCAGCACGCGGTGCGCGCCCGCCTGGCCCGCTCGGGAGCCACGGTGGTCCAGGCCGATCCTGCCGGACTGGCACCGGCCCTGGCCGACGCCTACCTCGCGCTCAAGGCCTCGGGGCAATTATGACGGCGACAACGAGCATGGGAGCGCCAGGCTCGCCCCCGGCGCTGACGGGGCGGCCGGGCCGGGCATGGCGCCCCGCGGGCCCTATGCCCGGGGGCGGGGCCTGCCGCTCAGCCCGCCTCGGGCGCGGCGTCGCCCATCTGATCGGCCAGCACGACGTCGTCGCCACCGGCGAGGGCGCGCTCGGCGCGGCGCCCCAGGACGAGCGCGTATGCCCACAAGACCGCCAGGGAGACCAGCCCCAGCGCCGCCTTGAGCAGCCACGGGATCTGGGCTCCGGTGACGAAGCCCTCCAGGAGCCCGGCGATGGCGAGCGCTCCCGTCAGCCCCACCGCGGCGGTGATGAGCAGCCGGCCGTCCTCGGCGAGCGCCCGTCCACGGGAGCGCGGTCCAGGGGCCAGAAGGGTCCAAAAGAGCCTGAGGCCCACGCCGCCCGCGAAGAACACGCAGGTCAGCTCCAGCAGTCCATGCGGGATGATGAGCGCGAGGAACTGGAGGAAGCGATCATGGTCGGCCATGACGGCGCCGGTCCGGCCCAGGGCCATGGCGTTGACGAGCATGAGGCCGGCGGGCACGACACCGATGATGCCCGCGCCGACGCAGATCGCCGCGATCCGGGCGTTGTTGGTCCACACCAGGGCGAAGAACTCGTGGGAGTCGTAGGTCGAGTAGTAGTCCTCGAAGCTCTGGGCGGCGTACCTGTCCAGTTCGGCGGGCGTCCCAAGGGCGCCCATGGCCTCCGGGCTGCGCAGGGTCCATACGCCGACGATGACGGCGATCGTCGTGAACGCGGCGCCCACGCCGATGGCCCACCAGCGCGCCCGGTAGAGAGCGAGGGGGATCGTCTCGGTCAGGAAGCGGGTGATATCCCCGGCCCGGATCTCCCGAGCGCCGGTGAGCCGCCCCCGCGCTCGGGCCACCCGCGCCGACATCTCGGCGATGAGTTGGGGGTCGGGCGCGGACGCTCTGAGGCGGGACAGGTGCTGCGCGGCGATCCGGTACAGGATCACGAGCTCATCGGCCTGGGCGCCGCTCAGGCGGCGCCTGGCGACCAGGGCGTCCAGCCGCTCCCACTCATCGCGGTGCGCGGCGGCGAAGGCATCGATGTCCACGGTTAGGAGCATGGCATGGAGGATGGAACGACGGCCTCATCCGAGCGGATGATGGAGGAGGTCCGGATCGTCACGGGCGAGGCGGCGCTCCTCGACGCCGCCCCGGCCTCGGCCGCGGTGCGCATGCTCAGCGGCCTCATCGACTACGGCCTGATGATGATCGGGCTCTTCGTGTCCCTCATCACGCTCGTGCCCCTCCTGCGCCCGAGCTCGGCGGCCTCGGAGCCACTGTCCATCATCACGGTCTCGCTCCTCCTCCTGACCTGGCTCATCGCCCTGCCGCTGACGATCGAAACCGTCTCCCAGGGCTCCTCCGTGGGCCGATGGGTCCTGGGACTGCGAGTGGTACGGGACGATGGCGGCGCCGTGAGGATGCGGCACTCCCTGGTCCGCGTGCTCGTGGGCAGCATCGAGATCTACGCCGCCCTGGCGACACTGGCGATCATCTCGTGCACGGTGACCAGGCGCGGCAAGCGGCTGGGGGATCTGCTCGCGGGGACCTACGTGGTCCGCGATCGGGTGGAGACGGCCGCGGCACCGCCGATCCTCATGCCGCCCGAGCTCGCGTCCTGGGCGGAGCGGGCTGATCTGCGCGCCCTGCCGGGGGACCTGGCACTGGTCGCGCGGACCTTCCTACAGCGGGCCTCGACGATCGAGCCCCGTTCGCGGGAACGGATCGGCGCCGAGCTCGCCGCGAGCATCTCCTCCAGCGTCTCTCCCCCGCCGCCGGAGGGCACGCACCCGGAGAGATTCCTCGCGGCAGTGCTGGCGGAGCGGCGGGATCGCGAACTCGCCCTGGCGTGGAAGGACCGCCAGGTGGCCGAGTCGACTCGCGCCCGGATGGCCCTCCTGCCCCACGGCGTCGGCGAGCAGGAGGGCATCCCACCCACCTCGCCCACCCATAACTCCGCCTTCTGAGCGAGACCGGTCGAAAATAGGAGCGAGACCGGTCCGCGGACCGGTCTCGCTCCTATTTTCGACCGGTCTCGCTGGGAGAGAGGTCAGTCCTCCTTCTCGCCGCGCAGGACCCGGAGATGGCCGCGGCGGGTGATCTCCCCATCCCCGAGGCCCGTGAGGTGGTCTGGCAGGACGTCGGGGTCATGGGTGAGCGGGGCCGGCATGATGCCGCCGGGGCGGCCCACGTGCTCGGCGGGCCGGGCCGGGGGCCGGGGCGCGCGCGAGGCCTCGCGGACGGCATCAGCCAGGGCGAGCAGGTCATCCTCCGAGGGCGGCGCGGGGGCGAACTCGGTGGCCAACCGGATGATCTGCCACCCCCTGGGGGCGGTGAAGGACTCGACGTGCTTGGCGCACAGGTCGTAGGCCTCGGGCCGGCGCTCCGTTGACAGCGGTCCGATGACGATCGTGGAATCCGCGTAGACGCTGGTGAGCGTCGCGACAGCAGGGTTCTCGCAGCCGGGCCGCCGGCAACTCCTCACATTCCTCACCAGCGCAGGTTATCGCGCCCGGCCATCGGGAATCACTCCGGGCGACGGCGAGGCGCGCGCGGCCGCCCCTCAGCCCGGCACGTATGGTGGCTGCGTGAGACGCCCCCGCTCCTTCCAGCCCCGAGCCCTCCCGGCCCCGGCCCCGAGGTCGGCCAGGCGCCACCGGGACCGTCACGGGCACGGCCTGCGCGGCCCGCTCATGCCCCCGGTGCTGCCGGCCTGGCGGACCCGCGCCGAGCGCTTCGACGCCCTGGTCATCGAGGTCGCCGACGATCTGGCCCGGAGGCACCCCTTCGTCGCGGACGTGCAGTTCGCCGTCGAGGAGGTTCCGCCCTCCGACCCCGCGCCCTGGGAGCCGGGGATCGTCCTGGGGCGCGGTTTCGCGCCGGAGCCCCGCGCGGGGCTGCCCGGACGGGTGGTGGTCTACCGCCGGCCAGTGGTCTCCCGGACCCGGGACACCACCGAACTGCGCGCGCTCGTGCGCCACGTCGTCGTCGAGCAGGTCTCCACGATGATGGGCCGCCGCCCGGAGGAGATCGACCCGGACTTCTTCTGACGCCCTGCCCGGGCCCCGGCGGCGCGGCTCGCGCCCGGGGCCGGTCAGCCGAGGCTGATCCGCGTGGAGGCCCGCGCGGCGGAGTCGGCGATGACCGGCAGGACGGCGATGAGCGGGCCGGCCGCATCCCCCGAGGCCTCGCGGGTGAGCAGCACGGCGGCGCTCAGGCCGTCAGGCCGCGCGGCGCTCAGCCGCACGGCGCTCACCCCCGCCGGCACCTGGGCCGTCACGCTCGACCCCGCCGGGATGTCGACGGTGGTCGACCACGACCCATCGGGACTGGCCAGGTCCACGGTCCTGGCCTCGCCCGCCGTCGAGGAGATGACGAGCTCCGGCGAGACGCCGTCGCGGGGCATGAGGGCCGTCGCGGAGGCGAGAGCGCCGGACGGGGCCGCCTGGCTCCAGGCGACGTCGTGGGCCAGAGCGCCGGAGCGCGCGGGCAGCTCGCCGCCGACGCGGACCATCCTGGCGGCGGCGCTGACGGGAGCGTCGGAGGTGACCCGGATGCCGTAGGCACCGGGGTCGACGCCAGTCAGGGTGATGTCGAAGACGGAGCCGGGATCGATGGTGACGGCCTGCGCGCCGGGCAGTGGGGTGGGGCCGGCGCTGCCGAGGAGCGTGACCGCGACGGTGGCCGGGGTGTCCCCGGGGTTGACCACGCGCAGGACGGGCTCGTCGGAGGACACCGCCCCGCTCACAGCCTCGGAGCCCTGCTCGGCGGCCTTCGCCAGGGCCACCGCGGGGATGGTCTGCTCGGTGGCGGGCGCGGCGCCCGGGGTGAGCATCTCCACCCCGGCGGGGGTCTCACCGTCAAGGCCCTCGGTGACGAGGGTGGACACGATGCTCCCGCCGTCGGATTCAACGGACAGGGCAATCCTCGGATCGGCGGCGCCAGCGGACTCCAGGAGGAGGGACGAGGTCTTCCCCGGCTCGACGACGACCTCGCCATTGGAGGGAAGGGAGATCGCCCCGGCCGAGCCGTACAGGCGCACGCGGGCGGACACGGTGGTGACGCCGGGGTTGGTCAGGCGCAACTCGGCGGAGGAGCCGAGAGCGGTCGAGCCCCCGACGATCCAGGCGACGGAGCGGCCGGGCGCGCAGGGCGCAGCGGCCAGCCCGCGCAGGTCCCCCGCATCAGTGGCCGAGGTGACGGCGCCGGCGGCACCGGCGGGGCTGGAGTCGTTGGCGGGGGCGGCGGTGAGGATTCCGCCGCCGGAGCCCTGGGGGCCGGTGAGCGTCGTCGGGGAGGAGGGCCCGGCATTCACGGCCGTGCCCGCGTAGCGCAGCGAGGCAGGCGATCCGACGGGGAGGATCGTGGTGGTCGTGGTGGCCTGCCGCACATCGACGCCGCTGAGGGTGTTGGCGGGGGCGGCGGGGCAGCCGTAGGCCGCGGTGCCCGCGGGCGCGTCGATGCCGACGGCGTCGACCTCCCGGATGGGCGCCGCGGGAGCGGGGCCAGCCCAGGCCGCCAGGCCGACGGCGCCGGCGAGGAGGACGACCCCGGCGCCCAATCCGGCGGCGCGCCGAACGGGGCTCGGCCCGAGGCTGAGGTGGGGGCTCATGCGGACCTCCTACGGCGCAGCGGGAGCGCGGCCAGGGCTGTGATCGCCCAGACCGTCATGATGGCGACGGCGAGCATCCGCTCGTCGGCGGAGGAGTGGGTGAGGGTGAGCTCGCCGCCACTGGCGGGGACGAGGAAGGCCTGCTGCCACTGGCCCCGGCCATCGGTCCGGGTGGTGGCCTGGAGGGGCTCGCCGTTGAGGGTGGCGCTCCAGCCGGGATCGGCGCGCTCGGCGAGCACGAGCACGCGGTCGCGCCCGGAGGCGGAGCCGGGGATGGTCGTGGTGGTGCTCTGGCCGGTGAACGGGACGGTGGAGGCGCGCGGGGCGCCGCCGTCGGCGGTCTCGAGGAGGACGGCGCGCGCCGACTGCGCGGCATCGCTGGGGATGACGCGCCAGGAGACGGCGGCGTCCGTGCGCGCGAGCTCCTCCAAGCCGGGGGTGGAGGCCAGCCCGGCGCGGGCGGAGGCCGTGACCTCATCGCCCTGCCTGGTGGTCAGCAGGACGACGCCGATGCCGTGCGCCGAGAGCTCGTCGGCGGCCGTCTCGCCCTGGCCCGCGACGGTGCTGGCGATGGCCGCCGCCAGTGAGGAATCGGCGGTGTCAGCGAGGCCTTCGGCCCCGTCCGCGGCCGAGCCCGCTGAGGCGGACCGGCCAGCGCGGCTGTCGAGACGGGCCCCGGTGGGCTCGGGCAGCGCATCGGTGAGCAGGAGGCCGTCGCCGCGCCAGATGGAGGCGGTCAGCACCGACCCGTCGCCGGTCCCGGTCGAGCCCAGGACGAGGACGCGACTGGCCTCGGGGGCGCGCTGGAGCTCGCGGGCGATGAGCGGGACCTGCCGGGCCGCCGGCCGCAGGGCCATGAGGGGGGCGCCCGGGTTGGTGGCCCGCGCCTGGCCGGGGACGCGGTCGCCATGCGCGACGGCGAGGGCCCATCCGCCGCCGAGCAGCAGGGGCGGGACGAGGGCGAGCGCGCAGGCCAGGGGCGCGGCGATCTGGAACCAGCCGCGGGAGCGCTGGACCAGGGCGGCGCGGGTGGCATCGGCCCCGGCCAGGGCCGCGGCGAGCACCCCCGCCAGGGCGAGGCTCTGCGCGGCGCCCGGCCAGCCGACCACGGTCATGCGGGCGCCGCTGGGCGCAAGGCCGGTGCCGATGATGGTCCCGGCGGTGACGACGGCGAGGGCGAGGGCTCCGATCGCCGTGAGGGCGCCCGCGCGGGCCCTGCCGCCCCGGCGCCCGGAGGCCAGCAGGCCGGTGAGGGCGAGGAGTGGGGCGAGCGCCAGCAGGAGGCGGACGGCCAGGAGCGCGTGCTCGCCGGGAATGAGCGAGGCCAGGTCGATGGGCGAGCCGAGAAGGAGGTCCGCGCGGCCGGGCGCCGGGGTGACCACGGGCGCGCCGGGCTCAGTGAGGAGGAGGCGGAGCGCCGCGGCCCCGTCGCCCGCCTCGCGCAACTGCCAGGCGCGCCACCACACGGGCGCCGGGGTGACGGCGGCCGGGACGAGGGTGAGCAGGAGTCGCCGCGCCCCGCCGGGGGCCCGGCTGGGGCCGAGCGCCCGCTGGAGCGCCTTGACGACGATGAGCAGGAGCAGCGCGGGGACGATGATGGCGGCTGTGGCGGGGACTGCCGCGGTGATGGCGGCCAGGAGCAGCCCGGCGACGGCGGCGGCCGTCGGGGAGCCGGGGCCGTAGTGCTCGACGGCGGCGGTGGCCCGGGCCGCGGCGGCCGCCTGCTGGATCCTGGCGGCCAGCCGTTCGGACAGGGGCTGCCTCGGCGGGGCCCCGGCGCCTTCCCCGGGGCCTTCCTGGGCGTCGTCCTGGGCGTCATCCTCCCCCGCCTCGTCGGCGTGGGGCCCAGAGTCGTGGGGCCCGGAGTCGTCGGGCCCGAACTCTTCGGCGTCGTCAGGGCTCCGGGTGAGCTCCCCTGCCCCTTCGATGGCCTCAGCGGGCTCCTCCGGGCCGGCGGCGTCCGCCCGCAGCCCCGGGGCCCCGGAGCCCCCGGGCCCGTGCTGCTCGCCCGGCTCCCCGAGTTCCGCGAGCTCCTCTTCCGCGAGCTCCCCGAGTTCCTCGACGCGGGCGCTGCTGATGCTCTCGGCGTGGGCGAGTTCGTCGTCGGAGATGCGGTGGGCGCCCGCCAGGCCCGAGAGCACGCGATCGCGGCGGTCGGCGCCGACGGCGCGGGCCAGCGCGACCAGCGCCCAGGGCAGGAGGATGTGGACGATGAGCGAGGTCAGGCGCCCCTGCCCGGCGGCGAACAGCAGGCTGGGCGCGGCCGCCCAGGTCAGGGCGGCCCAGGCTCGCAGGGCGATACGGCGGGTGACCGCGCCCGCGGCAAACCAGGCGCCGGCGGCGGCCAGTGGCAGCGAGGCGAGCAGGAGCAGGTGGACGAGCGCGTCCCCGCTGATACCCGCCGCGCCGGCCAGCGCCATCGGCAGGGCGAGGACCGCGAGGAAGGGCGTCATCGCGGTGGGGTAGCCGTCGGCCGAACCCGCCCAGGTGCTCCAGGCCGCGTCCCACAGGGCCCGCCAGTCCTCGCCGAGCGAGGCGAGCGCCCCGCCCATGACGGAGCGGGCGGTGAGCGCCTCGCTCAGGGCGGTCAGGCCGCAGATGGCGGCCAGGGCCAGGACGGCCCCCAGAGCCCGCCGACGGCGGGTGGCCAGGGCCGCGAGCTCGCCGAGCTCGAGCTCACTGGGCGCGGCGGCGCGGGCGAGGCGCTGGCGCTCCTGGCGGCCCCGGTCCCTCCTGGCCGCGCGGATCTCGGCGGGGTCGAGGTAGAGCTCGGCGAGCACACCGCGCGGGACGGCGGTGAAGGAGGCCAGGCGCCGCCGGCCGCGCCGGATGCGGGCGGGCCGGGAAGCGGCGGTGAGGGCGGCCGCCAACTCGTCGCCCGCCAGGCCCGGGGCCTTGGTGAGCAGGCGCCAGGCCCCCCGCCCGAGGGCGAGGAGGATCATCCAGGCGAGCAGCGGGAGCAGGGGCCGGGTGGAGATCGTGGCCCAGGCGACCAGTTGGGCGGTGCGGCGAGCCCGGAAGGAGCGGTCGAGATCCGGTGGCTCCTCTGAGGCGGCGGCCTCGGGGGCCTGCCCGGCATCGGGGGACTCGGCGCGCTCCACCGGGGAGGGCGCGCCGGCAGCCTCATCGGCGTCGGTGGGAGCACCGCCCGCATCGGCGCCGCGCAGGCCGAGGTAGGTGGCGCGCCGGTGCCGGATGACGGCGCTCGGGACGACGACGACCCTGTGCCCGGCCAACCGCAGGGCGTGGGAGAACTCCAGGCCCTCGGAGAGCAGGGGCATGTCGGGCGAAGCGCCGCCGACCTCCTGCCAAGCCTGATAGGAGATGAGCGCGCCCGCGGTGCCCACGGCGAGCACGTCGCTGCGGTCATCGTGCTGCCCCTGATCGATCTCGCCGGGGACGATGTCGTTCGCGCGGCGCGCCGAGCCCGTGGCCCGCAGCCCGACCTCGAGGAGCAGATCGGGGTTGTCCCAGTCCACCTGCTTGGGGCCGGCCAACGCGATCGAGCGGGCGGTGGTGACGGCCTGGAGGAGCTCGGCGAGGCAGTCGGGCTCCGGGGCGGAGTCGTCGTGGAGGAGCCACAGCCACTGGGCGTCGGAAGGGTCGAGGTCGAGGCTGAGGAGCGGGCGGCCCTCATCCTCGTCACTGACCTCCGGGCGGGGCCGGGCCGCGGCCCGCTCCTGGGCAAGAGCGAGCCCTCGGGCGACGGCGCCGCCAAGGGTGAGCGCGGCGGGGGCGCGCAGGATGCGCACGGCGGTGACGAGGTCGAGGCCGGAGGCCTCCACGGCCTCTTCGACGGGGGTGCCGTCACCCAGGCCGTTGGCGCGCGAGGCGACGTCGACGATGAGCACGGCGGCCGGGAGGGCGGTCTGCGCCGCGAGCGCGACCAGCGCCCGGGGCAGGAAGGCAGTGACCCCCGCGGTCACGACGACGGCGAGGGTCTCATCCTGAGCACGGCCGGCCCCGGCGCCGGGAATACCCTCGGCGCTCGAGCGGGCTTCGGGGCCCGGCGCGGTCATACGGCCCGGCGCTTGAGCTTGCGGCGCTCCCGCTCCGACAGGCCTCCCCAGATGCCGAAGCGCTCGTCATTGGCGAGGGCGTACTCAAGGCACTCCTCGCGGACCTCGCAACTGGCGCACACGCGCTTGGCCTCGCGGGTGGAGCCGCCCTTCTCCGGGAAGAAGGCCTCGGGATCGGTCTGGGCGCACAGCGCGCGCTCCTGCCACGGCAGCGGGCCGGACTCGTCCCCACCCCCGAAGAGAAGGATGATCGCGGCGTCGTCAGCATCATCGGACAGCGCCAGAGGCCCGTCACCGAGGATGTTCCACACGATGGCTTCCCTTCAGAGAGGATCAACTGATGAAACCAAACTACACGTCTGTAAGACCAGGTATCAAGCCGAGAAAGGCCACATGATCTGCTGAGACCGAGTTGAGACGCGCCACTCAAGCCCGCAGATCACCCGCCGTTCCGCGGAAAACCCCGTCACCGAGCCTCGCCGGGGACCCTCAGAAGCGCCTCAACTCTGATTGAATCCGGCTATGAACGACCCCCTCATCCCACTCCTCCCGACCTCGGCCGACGGCGATCGCCCCTGGCTGATCTGGTACGCGCCCGAGGAGCGCATCGAGCTGACGGGGCGCGTGCTGGCGATGTGGTCGTCGAAGACCGCCGCCTTCCTCGACGCCGAGGCGGGCCCCGCGCCCCTCGTCCACTGCGCGCTGGAGCCCCACTGGAGGACGGTGACCTGGTGGCTCGGGACCTGGCAGGCGGGGGGCGGCGTCCTGGACGCGGGCGCCGACGAGACCAGCACCGCCGTCGCGCCCGCCGTCAGCGTCGCCTTCTCCCCCGACCGGCTCCACCAGGACGCCGACGTCCAGGCCCTCGTGGCCCGGGCCTCGCTCGCCCTGCGCTGGCCGGGCGCGCTGCCGCCCCTGGTAAGCGACGGCGTCGCCGATCTCATGGCCCATCCGGACTCCTTCCCAGCCCTCCCGGCGGCGCCCGGAGCCCCCGCGCTCATCGAGGCCACCGGGGCGCCTGGCGGGCCCGGCGCGGGGCGGAGCCTCGACCGGGGGGCGCTGGTCGACTCCCTGCCCCCCGCCACGGGCCCGGCGGGCGCCACGCCCGGGACTCCCGGCGCGGTCCTCATCCGCCACGAGACGATGCCGGCCGCGATGCGCGCCATCCTCGCCGCCTGGAGGGATGGGCGCGCCGCCGTGCTCCTGGCGCCGGGCGCCGACGACGCGCTCGCCACCGCGGCCGCCCGTCAGGAGGGGGCCGCCTGAGGGTCAGGGCACATCCGCCTGGACGACGCTCCCGTCGCCCTCGACGGTGAGCGCCCGCTCGTCCGCCCCGACGAACAGCGCCTGCCCCCGCTGGAGCCGCTCGCGCCCCGCCGTCGTCGAGACCTCTACGCGGCCGTCGATGCCGAGCAGGATGCGCGGACCGCGCCCGGGGACCCCCACGGCGCCATCGGCCGCCGCGACGTCGGTGACGAGCAGTTCGAAATCGTCCACCGGCGCGTAGTAGGCCCGGGTCGCCCGCGAGAGGTACTCGGGGGCGGGCCGCACCGGCGGCGCGGCCACGTAGTCGACGCAGGCGAGCATCTCCGGGATGTCGATGTGCTTGGGGGTGAGCCCGGCCCTCAGGACGTTGTCGGAGGAGGCCATGATCTCCACGCCGAGCCCGCTGATGTACGCGTGGACGGAGCCCGCGGGGACGAAGAGCGCCTCCCCTGCGCGCAGGGTCACCGGGTTGAGCAGGAGGGCGGCGGCGATCCCGGGGTCGCCGGGGAAGGCACGGGCCATCTCCACCGCGTTGGAGTCCGCGCGCCGCGACGGCGAGACCCCCGCGGCCAGGCGGGCCGCGAGCTCGGCGACGAGCTCGGAGATCTCCTCACCGCTGGGACGGCTGTCCACGGAGACGATGTCGGTGAACGCCTGGCGGATGCCGAAGCGGCCGGGCGCCAGGCGCAGGGTCCGGCGCATGCGGCGGGCCAGGGGGGAGGAGAGCCCCGAGAGCACCTCCGCCGCGCGGCGGGGGGCGCGGAAGCCCGCGACCGCCTCGAAATCGGTCAGGGCCAGGACCATCTCGGGCTTGTGGTTGCGGTCCTTGTAGTTGCGCACGGGGCTGGCCAGGTCGATGCCGGCCCGATCCTCGGCCTCATAGCCCTCGATGGCCTGCCCTATGGAGGGGTGGACCTGGAGGGACAGGGCACGCGCGGGGGCGATGATCTTGAGCAGGAAGGGCAGCCGGGGCCCGAAGCAGAGCATGACGTCCTCACCCAGGAGGCGGGCGGGCTCGGCGGCGATCCGCTGGGCGAGGGTGCCCGCCCCCTCCCCCATGGTGGCCGGCCCGAGGGGGTGGGCGCCGAGCCACTGCTCGGCCCAGGGCGCGCCGTCGGGCGCCTCCCCCAGGAGTTCGGGGATGGCGGTGGGGTGCCCCCAGTCGTACCTCTGGCGGAAGCCGTGGAGTCTCTCCATAGGCACACCGTAGCTGCAGCACCGGCGGGTTTCACCCGTGGGAGGGTCGGATGGTACACACTTGGGGACTATGCGAGGCATCATCCTGGCCGGCGGCTCCGGCACACGACTCAACCCGATCACCCTGGGCACCTCCAAGCAGCTGGTGCCGGTGTACGACAAGCCGATGATCTACTACCCGCTGTCCACGCTCATGCTGGCCGGCATCCAGGACGTCCTGGTCATCACCACCCCGCACGACGCCCCCAGTTTCCACCGCCTGCTGGGCGACGGCTCGCAGTTGGGGGTCAACCTGTCGTACGCGGTCCAGGAGACGCCCAACGGGCTGGCGCAGGCCTTCGTGCTCGGCGCCGACTTCATCGGGGGCGAGAGCGCGGCCCTGGTCCTGGGCGACAACATCTTCTACGGCCCCGGCATGGGCACCCAGTTGCGCCGCCACACGAGCCCCGACGGCGGAGTCGTCTACGCCTACCAGGTGGCCGACCCCACCGCCTACGGCGTCGTGGAGTTCGACGCGGACTTCAAGGCCGTCTCCATCGAGGAGAAGCCCGCCCACCCCAAGTCCGACTACGCGGTGCCCGGCCTGTACTTCTACGACAACGACGTCGTCGCCATCGCCCGCGACCTGGCCCCCTCGGCCCGTGGCGAGTACGAGATCACCGATGTCAACCGCGCCTACCTGGAGGCCGGGCGCCTCACCGTGGAGGTCCTGCCCCGCGGCACCGCCTGGCTGGACACCGGCACCTTCGACTCGTTGGCGGACGCCACCGCCTTCATCCGCACCATCCAGCACCGCCAGGGCCTCAACATCGGCTGCCCGGAGGAGATCGCGTGGCGCATGGGCTTCATTGACGACGACGGCCTGCGCCAGCGCGCCGAACCCCTGGTCAAGTCGGGCTACGGCCAGTACCTCCTCGACCTCCTGGCCCGCGGGCGCCGCTGAGGACCGCCGACGAGACGAAGGCAACACGGCCTCCTGTTCAATTTCTGAGCACATGGGACTAGCCTCGAACATACGAGATTCCCATTCAGATCCGAACAGGAGGCCGTCCCATGCCCGGCACCCTCACCCAGCCCCAGTTCGACACCCTGGCCGCGCTCCTGCGCGCGGACGCGGCCCTGACCCAGCGGCAGATCCAGGAGTCCACGGGCATGTCGCTGGGCAGCGTCAACGCCGCGGTGCGCGAGTGCGAGGCCGCCGGCTACATCGCCGAGCGCGAGCTGACCGCCTCCGGCAGGGCCGCACTGGAGCCCTACCGGGTGGACAACGCGATCATCCTGGCGGCGGGCATGTCCAGTCGCTTCGCCCCGATCTCCTACGAGCGCCCCAAGGGCATCCTCAAGGTGCGCGGGGAGGTCCTCGTCGAGCGCCAGATCCGCCAACTCCACGAGGCCGGGATCACTGACATCACGATCGTCGTGGGCTACAAGAAGGAGTACTTCTTCTCCCTGGCCGAGCGCTACGGGGCCAGGATCGTGGTCAACAAGGAGTACGCGACCCGCAACAACAACGGCTCCCTGTGGCTGGTCAAGGAGGACCTGGCCAACACCTACATCTGCTCCTCGGACGACTACTTCACGATCAACCCCTTCGAGTCCCACGTCTACCAGGCCTACTACTCGGCAACGTACATCGCCGGCCCCACCCAGGAGTGGTGCCTGACCACCGGCGCGGGCGGGCGGATCACCGGGGCAACCGTCGGAGGGGCTGACGCCTGGACGATGCTCGGCCACGCCTATTTCGACCGGGCCTTCTCCACCGCGTTCCGCACGATCCTGGAGTCCGTCTACGAGTTGCCCGAGACGGCCCCCAAGCTGTGGGAGTCCATCTACCTCGATCACATCAAGAGCCTCGACATGGTGATCCGGAAGTACCCCGACGGCGTCATCCACGAGTTCGACTCCATCGACGAGCTGCGCACCTTCGACCCCGCCTTCATGGAGAACATCGACTCGGAGGTCTTCGAGAACATCTCGACCGCCCTGGGCTGCGAGCGCGGCCAGATCGGCGCCTTCTACCCCCTCAAGCAGGGCATCACGAACCTGTCCTGCCACTTCTCCGTAGGCGAGGACGAGTACGTCTACCGCCACCCCGGCGCAGGCACCAACCAGCTCATCGACCGCCGCGCGGAGATCGAGGCCCTTCGGCTCGCCGGCGAGCTCGGCCTGGACTCCACCTTCCTGGCCGGGGACCCGGAGCAGGGCTGGAAGATCTCCCGCTACGTCCCCGACTGCCGCAACCTGGACGTGTCCAATCCCAGCGAGTTGGAGCGGGCCATGCGCATGGACCGCGCCCTGCACGAGTCGGGACGCGAGCTCGCGCGCAGCTTTGATTTCGTGACCGAGGGGCTGCGCTACGAGTCCCTTCTGGCGGCCCGGGGCCCCATCGACATCCCCGGCTACGACGAACTGCGCGCCAAGGTGCTGCGCCTCAAGGAGTTCGCCGACGCCGACGGCTTCGGGCTGGCCCCCAGCCATAACGACTTCTTCCCGCTGAACTTCCTCGTGGACGCCTCCGGCGAACTCTCCCTCATCGACTGGGAGTACGCCGGCATGTCCGACGTCGCCGCCGACTTCGGCACGATGGTGGTCTGCGCGCAACTGGGCGCCGAGCGCGCCGAGGACGCCCTGGGCTACTACTTCGGCCGCACCCCCACCCCCGTCGAGCGGCGCCACTTCTGGTCCTACGTCACCTTCGCCGGCTGGTGCTGGTACGTGTGGTCCCTGGTCAAGGAGGTTGAGGGCGACGACGTCGGCGAGTGGTTCCTCATCTACTACCGGCACGCCGTCGACTACGTCGACTCCCTCCTGGACTCCTACATCTCCGGCACGGACCTCACGGGCCCCCCGGAGGCCCTGAGCGCGAGGAGGAGCGCCTGATGCGCTACGGAGCCATCAGCGGGGCCACCTGGGGCCTCGACACCGTCATCCTGGCCATGGCCGTCGCCCTCGCCCCGTTCCTCGGGGCCCCGCAGGCGCCCATCGCCAGCGCCCTCCTCCACGACGTCATCTCCGCGCTGCTCCTCATGGCCTACATGGGCGCACGGGGGCGCCTGCGCCACACGCTCGCCGCCCTGCGCACCCGCTCGGGAAGGGTCGTGGCGCTGGCCGCCCTCCTCGGCGGGCCGGTGGGCATGAGCGGCTACCTCATCGCCATCAACAACATCGGCCCCTCCTACACCGCGATCATCTCCACCTTCTACCCGGCCCTGGGCACGCTGCTGGCCTACCTCATCCTCGGCGAGCGCATGAGGCCGCGCCAGGTCGTGGCCCTCCTCGCGGCCCTGGCCGCCATCATCGCGATCGGCTGGTCCTCCTCCGCCGACTTCGGCGGCGGCAACGCGATCCTGGGGATTATCGCGGCCCTGGCCTGCGTCTTCGGCTGGGGATCCGAGGCCGTCATCCTCACCTGGGGGATGCGCGACGACTCCGTGGACAACGAGACCGCCCTGCAAATCCGTCAGACGACATCGGGCCTGACCTACCTGCTCGTGGTGGCCCCGATCGTGGGGGCCCTCGGATTCTCCGCGCGCGTCTCCCTGACGCCGGCCACCGGCGTCATCGCCCTGGCGGCCATCGCCGGGACCACCTCGTACCTCTTCTACTACAAGGCCCTGGGCACGATCGGCGCCTCCCGGGGCATGGCCCTCAACATCTCCTACTCCGCGTGGGCGGTCATCTTCGCCCTCGTCCTGCAGGGGACCATCCCCACCGCCTCGCAGGTGGTGTGCTGCGCCGTCATCCTCGTGGGCACGGTCCTGGCCGCCACCGCCAACTGGTCCGACCTGCGGCTCACGCGCCGCGCCCCCGCGCTCGCGAAGGAGGCGTGAGGACGGGGCCGCGCCCGGCCCCACCCGCTCGCCACGCCGCGCGCCGCGGGGCGGTCCGACACGTCGCGCCGCGGCTTCCTGGTCGGCGCCCCCGCGGGAGAGGATGAGCCCATGAGCACCACCGGCTACGACGATCCCGCCCTCCTCAAGCGCGTCCAGAGGGCCACCGCCCTCGCACTGGCCGAGCTCGACCGCGTCTGCGCCGAGTTGGGACTGGAGTACGCCGCCTACGGGGGCACCGCGATCGGCGCGGCCCGGCACCAGGGCTTCATCCCCTGGGACGACGACGTCGACGTCGTCATGCCGCGCCCGGACTACGAGCGCCTCCTCGCCGAGGCCGATCGCGTCCTGGGCCCCGGCTTCGTGCTGCTCAGCTCCCGCAACTCCCCGGACTACCCCAAGACCTTCGGCGTGCTGGGCCTGGCCGGGACCGCCTTCATCCCGGAGATCGCGCGTGACCGCGCCTACCGGGTGCCCATCGGCGTCGACGTCTTCCCCTTGGACGTCCTGCCCGACGACGAGCGCGCCTTCAAGCGGATGGCGCGGCGGACCTGGGTATGGGGGCGGCTCATGTACCTGCGCGGGACGCCCACCGCTGAGGTCCCGCTGCCCGCGCCCGCGAGGCAGGCGGCCGCCGTCGTCCTGCGCGCCATCCACTGGGGCTTGAGGGCCGCCCGGGTCTCACCGCGCGCCCTGTACGAGCGCTGGGACCGCGCCGCGCGCTCCCACGAGGGCGAGGACTCGGTGTGGCTGGGCGATTTCTCCACCCAGGACCCCAGGCGCTGGTCCATCCGCCGTGATGAGTTGCTGCCCACCGTCGCCCTGCCCTTCGAGGACATGACGATCCGGATGCCCCACGCCTATGACGCGGTGCTCACCCGGGGCTATGGCGACTACATGACGATTCCGCCGGTCTCAGAGCGGGTCAACCACAAGCCCTCACTGGTGGACTTCGGGGATCACGACCTCGGGGAGGAGTGAGACGGCGTCAGCGGGGGCTCCCCGATCCGGCGGTAATCGCGGGCCAAGAACAGGGCCAGCAGTACCACGGCCAGGGAGTAGGACAGCACGCCGACCCAGCTGACCCCGTTCATCCCGAAGGCGTCCACGAGCATCTTCATCGAAACCAGGGAGGCCAACGCGGCGAGGGCGTTACCCAGGAAGCTCGCCTTGAGGTCGCGCACGGCGATGAGCAGGTCGTTCATGAACCAGGCGAAGGCCGTCATGACCGTGCACACGACCGCGGGCAGCAGCAGGTCCGTGTGCCCGATGATCTTGTCGCCGAAGATGAGCCGCAGCACGGGATCGCCCAGGAGCAGCAGCAGGGCCGCCGTGACGGCGGTGACCACGAGGATCCCGCCGATGGTCCGCCACAGGAGGGTCAGGGCCGAGCGCTTATCGGAGTGGAAGCGGTCCGCGAACTCCCCCATGAGGGGGCTGTAGACGTAGACGGCGCCCATCTGCACGATGACGACGGGCGAGGCCACGGAGTTGTAGATCCCCAGCGCCTCGCTCCCGACGGAGGACTCCAGGTACTGGCGGGGCAGCGTCAGGACGGAAGAGCTGCAGACCTGGGCGATGACGAGGGGGAAGAGGGTGACCAGCAGGGACGCGGCGGCGCGGAGGTCGATGACGGGGCGCAGGCGCTCGAACTGGGCCGAGCGCGGCACGTCGTAGACGACACCCACGAGGATGGTCACCACCGCCATGGTGATGATGGCCGCCATGAGGGAGTTCGCCAGCCACAGGACAACGCAGAAGCCCGCCAGGGTGGTGACGCCCTGGAGCATGTAGGACTTACCGATGTAGTCCATCCGCCGGTGCCGCTGATCGATGGCGTGAAGGACCTCGATGAAGTTCGTCGCCAGGGAGTAGACCAGGTACACGGCGATAAGCGGCAGGGCGTCGAATGACGCCGTGGCCAGGGAGTAGACGATGCCAAGGAGGAAGGCCAAGGCAGTGGTCAGCACCCGCAGGCCCACGTACTCCCCGGCGCTGCGCTCGCCCTTGGTGTCGGTGACCTGGATCGTGCGCAGGCGGTAGTCGGCGAAGGGGTTGATGAGGTTCGCGATCGCCATGACGAGCGCGAGCCCGCCCGCGGCGTCGAACCCGTGCGAGAGCCGCACGACGGCGACCCCCACCAGGTAGTTGCAGGCCAGCCGGATGATCGACCCGGCTGAGCTCCACAACATGTTCGTCCGGAGGGACAGGGCCTCCACCTGCGCCATCGGCACTCCTATCTGAACAACGCGTACCTGGCCACCAGCGCGGGCAGGTAGCAGGCCAGGGCCACCGGCTTGTTGGGCGCCATGCGCAGGGCTCCGGACTGCCCGGCCAGTCGGCAGCCCACAAGGTACAGCAGCGTCTCGCGGACCCTGCCCTTGATCGTGGTGGAGCGCTCGGCGCAGTAGCGCTTGTGCTTCCAGTAGCCGATGGGGTTCCGCTTGGCATTGGCCGCGAAATTGTGGGTGAGCCCGTCGGGCAGGTAGTGGCAGATCGTGAGGATCGTGTTGTCGGCGAGCATGACGTAGCGCTCGTCGAGACGGTAGTAGACCGAGGTCTCGGCGATGAAGATCTCCCCGGGGGCGACGTCGTAGGGGTAGTCCCGCAGGACCTCGGTGCGATGAATGAGGGAGGTGTCCCCCCTAAAGCCCATCGTCTCGAAGAGGTCCCAGTACTTCACGTCGCGCGCGCCCTCGGGCATCCACGTGTCCATGGGGGTGCGCTCATCCGTGCCGCGCAGGGCGACGATCCCGGCGTAGCGGTCCTGCCCCTCGATGGTCGCCCAGGTGGCCAGCACGTGCTCGATGGCGCCGGGGAGCAGCCAGTCGTCGGAGTCGACGACGAAGAACAGCGGGCTGGTGGCCCGCTCCACACCGAGGTTGATGGCCCGGGGCTTGCCGCCATTCGCGGTCTTGACGTAGTCGATCTCGATCTCGCCGCGCTCGATCCATGAGGCGACGAGCTCCTCGGTGCCGTCGGTGGAGCCGTCGTCGACGATCATCCACACGAAGTCGTGGGAGGTCTGCGCCACGAGGCTGTCGTAGAGGACGGGCAGGATGTAGGCGCGCTCATAGGTGGGGGTGAACACGCAGACGGTTTTGGGCGCGGGGCCGGTGCGGCTCTCCGCGGGCGCAGGGCTCTCAGGCGTCACGGTCGGCCCCCTCCACCCAGGTGACGGCGCGCAGGTGCGCAGGCGGGCGCTCCTCGGCGGGCGGGATGCGCTCCCAGTCGCCGTAGTAGTCGGCCAGCACCTGGGCCGCCTTGGCGGGCACGGGGTACGTCCCGCCCTCGAAAGCCGCGCGGGCCGCGGGGAAGAGCGCCCGGGGCTCCAGGGTGTTCTTATCCATGTGGTCGTCCACGAGCAGGACGTAGCGGATGTCGTCATCCTGGGCGGAGGCGTCCTTGATATTCACCCCGCGCGCCAGGGCATCGGCCTTGGCGGCGATCCGATAGGGGTCGAGGCGGCGGGTGACCGGGTGGATGACGCGCTTGACGAACTTGGCGGCGCCGGAGGTGGCGTAGCGGGGATCGGTGGCGGCGAGCGAGCGCCATCGCACGAGCCGGGCCGCCTTGGCGCGCACGCGGCGCATGCTCGGGTCGGACAGCCTCACGCGCTCCAGGGGGAAGATGTCGACCCACAGGCCCAGGGCCAACTCCTCATCGATGAAGGTCTCCTCCGCGCGCGTACGGGTGTCCACGAGCTTGAAGAAGGGGTAGATCGACGTGCGGTCCCGGTAGGAGACCAGCTTGTAGCGGTCCGCGAGGGCGCCCGCGCGGCACAGGCGGAAGAGGGCCTCGTAGTCGTCGCGGGGCATGACGACGTCGATGTCGTCGTCCCAGGGGATGAAGCCCTCGTGGCGCAGCGCGCCGATGAGAGTGCCGTAGGCCAGGAAGTAGGTCAGGCCGTGCTCCGCGCACACGCGATCCAGCTCGCGCAGGACGTCGAGCTCGATCTTCTTGATCTCCTCTTGTGAGAGCGCTTCCATCGCTGGCCTTTCTCATCGCAGGCGCCGGATCGTGCGGGGATCGAGCGGGGCGGGCACCCCGGTCGCGGAGGCGGGCGCGCCGTCGATGCTACCCGCTCCCTCCCCACCGCCGGGGACGCCCGGGGGCCGCCACCCCAGCACCGCGTCATCGATGGCCCCGCGTGTGAGACCATTCCCCCTGGGGCGCACCTTCGCCACCCCGCATCCCACCGATGGAAGCACGCATGAGACTCGCCCTGGTCATCAACACCTACCCGCCCCACCTGGGCGGCCTTGAGAACCACGTCTCCAACCTGGCGCAGGGGCTGCGCGATCTGGGCCACGAGGTGTGGGTGCTCACCCTTTCAGACAGCCCCGGGCTCCGCGATGACGACGGCGTGCGGGTCCTCACGGGGCGCGGCCACCTCCCCATCGCGGAGGTCATCAGCTTCCCGAGCGTGGGCACGACCAGGCGCATCGCCCGGTTCCTGCGCGAGAACCGGATCGACATCGTGGGCACGCACACGCGCTTCTTCCCCATGAGCCTCGTCGGGCTGCGGGCGGCGCGCATGGCCGGGATCCCGGTGATCCACACCGAGCACGGCTCGGGATTCGTGGCCACCCCCTCCCCCATCATCTTCGCGGGCTCGCGGGCGGTCGACCTGACGATGGGCCGCTACGTTCTGCGCCACGCCGATCGAGTACTGGCGATCTCCGCGCAGTCGGCGGCCTTCATCAAGCGCTTGGCAGGCGTCGGCGCCGAGGTCTTCCACAACGCCATCCCCGCGCCCGAGCCCCATCCCGCGCCCGCGGACAGGCCTGGCCACCTCGTGTTCGTCGGGAGGGTCGTGGCGGGCAAGGGCTGGGACGCCTTCCTGTCCTCCGTCGCCGCCCTGCGGGGGCGCGGCATCGACGTCGACGGCGAGTTGCTGGGCGCGGGCGCCGAGCTGGAGGACGCCCGGGCGATGGCCCGCGAGCTGGGCATCGATGACGCCGTGTCGATCCCGGGGCGCGTGCCGCCCAGCCAGGTGCGCCAGGCGCTGGCCGGGGCGACCCTGGTCAACCCGACAGTGCTCTCCGAGGGCTTCCAGACCACGCTCCTGGAGGTGATCGCCGAGAGCGGCCGCGTGGTGACCTATGAGGTTCCCGGCGCCCAGATCCTGGCCGACCAGGGGGCGCCCGTCGTGATCACCGGGGAGCGCAGCGCCGAGAACCTCACCGACGCCCTGGCGACGATGCTCGCCGCCCCACCGGCGCCGGCCCCCAGCGGCCTTATCGAGCAGTGGACCTGGCCCGTGCGCTCACGCCAGTACGCGGATATCCTCGCCGAGGTCCTGAGCGATCACCGGGCCTGAGGGCCCGGCCCCTCGCCGCTGGCCGGGCCCGGGCGCCGCGCGTCGATCCCCGCCTCGTCGATGCGGGCGGTGAGCCGATCAACCTCGGCGCGCAGGATGGCGATCTCCTCGGCGAGGCGACGCCGATCCTCGGCGTTGTGGGACAGGTCCACGCTGAAGCGCAGGGAGAGCAGCAGGAGGATGATCCCCGCGACGAAGAATCCCAGGTTGAGCGGCACCTCGACGCCCAGTCGGCTGGATACCGCCCGCAAGCCGCCGGGGATGAGGGCGAAGAAGACGCAGCCGATGGAGATGATGATCCACCACGTCGCGTAGGCCTCCTTCATCCCGGAGTTGCGCATGCGCAGGAAGATGGAGACCAGCACGATCATCGCGAAGATGATGCCGAGTATGTAGGTGGAGCTCATCGTCGTCCCTCCTGGTCCTCCGATGGGGGTACGGCGCCCGGGGCGGCCCGGTTGGGGCGGCTGAGCGCGATCCCCAGGGCGAGGAAGGCCCTCAGGAGGAAGCGCGCGGCCTTGAGCGGGTTGTGGGAGGGCTCGCCACCCGCGCGGGGGCGCATCCGCACGGCGACCTGGCGGACCCGCAGGCCGGATCGCTTGGCGACGACGAGCGCCTCGATGGTGTCGCCCAGGTACTCGGCGGGATAGTCCTGGGAGAAGACCGCCAGGGCCCGGCGGTTGTAGAGCTTGAAGCCGCTGGTGGTGTCGGTCAGGCGGGTCCCGCTGACACGGGAGAGGATCACGGAGAGCACCCTCATCGCCCAGTGGCGGGGACCGCGCACCGAGTAGTCGCCCTTGCCCGCGAAGCGCGCGCCGATGACGAGGTCCGCCCCCGTGGCGCGCGCGCATTCGAGCATCACGGGGACCTCGGAGGGATCGTGCTGGCCATCGGCGTCGAGCTGAACCGCGTAGGAGTAGCCGTAGCGCACGGCGTAGACGAAGCCGGCCCGCATGGCGCCGCCGACTCCCAGGTTGATGGGCAGATCGAGGACCGTCACCCCGGCGTCGCGGGCGAGCGCCGCCGTGCGATCCGTCGAGCCGTCCGAGACGACGACGGCATCGGCGGTGCCCCCGAGCGTCGCCAGGACCTCGGCGATCACCCCCGGCAGGGCGACCTCCTCATTCCATGCGGGGATGATGACGAGGAGGTCGTGGCGGCGCTCAGCGCTCATGGGACTCCTCTGCGGATGAATCGGTAGGGCCGTCCACCGGCAGGGCCGGCGGCCGACTCGCAGGATCGATGGGGCGCGTCGCGCTCTCGGCGGCGCCAGGCGCGTCAGGGGCGTCAGGGGCGCCAGGAGCATCGGGGCCCTCCGGGGCGGTCGCCTCCCCCTGGCCGGCCTGGATCCGCGCGTGCCGCCCCGGCGAGCTCCGGCTCACGAAGTCCTCGGCCGGCTCCTGGCGCTCCGGCTCGGCCTGGCCAGCCGCGCTAGGGGCGGTCGGCCCGGTAATGGCCCGCGCGGGTCGGCCCCACACCAGGATGGACAACGAGGCGATGGCGACGGCGTAGACCAGGACGAGCGCTCGCCAGGTGTACTCCGGGGTGAGCGGGAAATCCGGCCACCACCATCGCAGGAAGAGGTCGAGGCTGTAGATGGGGTGGTCGAGGTCGAGGCGCCCATGCGTGTAGCGCTCCATGACCCGCCGCAGCGCGAAAGCGTTGACGAGCACCGAGCCGATCCCGATGAGCCAGACCTGCACGCCGACCACGTGCCTGCCCTTGACCGACATCGCGAGCCAGACGAAGAGCAGGATCGCCAGGAGCGGCAGCATGTAGCGGGGCTGGTACTGGTAGACCCGCGAGAAGCCGGCCTGCAGGGAGACGACCAGGGGGACCCCGGCGATGGCGCCGATGACGATGAGGATGCTCAGCGCCTTGCGCCGCCCCACTCTCCGGGCGCCGGCGAACAGGCAGATCGCGGCCAGGCCGATGGCGATGCTCGCCGGGGCGCCGTCGAGGGGGATGTCGAACCAGCCCGCGCCCCAGCGCTGCCCGTAGAACCCCGCGAAGTACTCGGGAAGGGAGGTGAGCAGGGAGTGCAGGCGCTCCATCGACAGGTCGGTCTCCCCCGAGGAGGAGGTGGATTCGAGGGCGCTGGCCTGGCCCGTGGACCGCATGATCCACACGCCGATGGCGCTGGCGGTCAGGGCGAGAGCGGCCTCCGGGAGGATCCTCCTGGTCCATGGGGCACCGACGAGCACGGCCAGCGAGATGACGAGAATGAAGAAGGCCGAGTCCCCGCGCGCGGAGCACGCCAGGAGCGCTCCGACCGCCGCGAGCCCCAGGAGCGCCCAACGGCGCCGCCCCTCCGCGCGCAGCGCGCCGAAGAGGGCGGCGGCGTACCCCAGAGTGCCCGATAGGGCCCAGGAGGTGGGGTTGTTCGAGGCCACGAAGTAGAGCCCCATGGGCATCCAGGCCACGAGGATGGTCAGGGCGAGGCTCTCCCTGTAGCGCGCTGGCAGGAGGAACCCGATGGAGCCGAGCAGCACCATCGCGATGAGGAGGTTGACCCCGCGCATGATGAGCACGGAGCCGGTGACGTCGGCACTGACGAACTGGTGGTGGAACCAGTAGTAGCCGCCCGGGTAGTTGCCCGCGTCGTAGCGACGCGAGTACGTGTACTCGTCGTCGGACAGGGCCTCCTTGCACCGCATCGTCCCATCGCCGTCCGGGTAGGAGAAGCAGGAGGTCCGCTGCGAGACGGTCTCGGGCACGTAGACCTGGACCTCATTGTTGATGACCTTGGTCGCGCAGCCCGAGGATTCCACGGGCGGGGGGCACCAGATGGCGCCCAGGTGGTAGTCGTCGTCCGGGGAGCCGCCGACCGGCGAGGCTAATGCCCAGCCGAGGCCGGTGACGAGCACCGTGAGTGCCAGGAGCGCGCCGAGGATCCAGCGGGTGGCGGGCCGGTCCAGCCAGGCGGCGCGGCGGGAGGAGGGCACGGCGGCCGGGGAGTCGCCCCGCTTGGGGGAGTCGGGAAGGCCGGGGGCCTCGCCGGACCGGGCGGCCGCGGCGGCTGCGGGAGGAGGGTCCTCGTGGTCCCGCATGGTGTCGTGGCTCATAGGTTCGCGATGTAGGCGTCGAGGCGCTCCATCGAGTCGCCGGGGGTGAATCCGGTGGACTTGATCCGGCTGAGGTCCAGGGCGGACTTCAGGGGCCGGGGGGCGACGTCCTGGCCCGCGAAGTACTCCTCGGTGGTGATGGGGGTGACCTCGGAGGGATCGTGGCCGAGGCGCTCGTAGACGCGCTTGGCCACGTCCGCCCAGGAGACCACGGGCCCCTCGCCGGAGAGGTTGTAGGTGCCGTGGGGGGCAGAGGAGGACAGCAGGTGGATGATGCCGGCGGCCAGGTCGGTGGTGAAGGTGAGGCGGCCGGTCTGGTCATCGACCACCTTGGGGGCGATGCCGCGCTCGGCCAGCGAGGCCATGGTGCGCACGAAGTTCTTCCCGTCGCCCACCACCCAACTGGTGCGCACGAGGTAGTGGCTCGGGGCGGCGACGACGGCGGCGTCCCCACCGGCCTTGGATTGCCCGTACACGCCCAGGGGGCTGGGAGGCTCATCCTCGGCGTGGGGCTCGGTGGTGCCGTCGAAGGTGTACTCGCTGGAGACGTGCACGAGGGTCAGGCCGTGCCTGGTGGCGGCGCGGGCGAGGTTGGCCGGGCCGGTGGCATTGGCGCGCCAGGCGGCGGGCCGGCCCTCGGGGGTCTCGGCGCCGTCGACATTCGTCCAGGCGGCGGCGTTGATGATGATGTCGTAGGCGGACCAGTCGAGCGCGTCCATGGCGGCGGCGTCGGAGATGTCGAACTCGGGCAGGTCCACGCCGGTGGCCGCGTAACCGGCGTCGGCGAGTTGGCTCATGAGTTCGCGGCCGAGCTGGCCGTTGGCGCCGGTGACGAGCACCCGGCGCCCCGGGCCGGCGGGCCGGCCGACAGCGGGGAAGGGGGTGACGGCGGCCAGGCGCGGGTGGGCCCTGTCCTTGTCCGACAGGATGGCGTCGTCGAGGGGGATGGGCCAGGGCACGGCGACGGTCTCGTCGGCGAGGTTGAGGAAGGTGTACTGGGCGTCGGGCGACCAGTGATCGTTGACGAGGTAGGTGTAGGCCGTGCTCGGCTCGAGGGTCTGATAGGCGTTGCCCACCCCGCGGGGCACGAAGACGGCGACGGAGGGGTCGATCTCGCAGGTGTAGACGGCCCCGAAGCTGGGGCCCTCGCGCAGGTCCACCCAGGCGCCGAAGACGCGCCCGGTGGCCACCGAGACGTACTTGTCCCAGGGCTCGGCGTGGATGCCGCGGGTCACCCCGACCTCGTCGTTGAAGGAGATGTTGTTCTGCACCGGGCCGAAGTCGGGCAGGCCGAGCGCCACCATCTTCTCGCGCTGCCAATTCTCCTTGAACCAGCCCCGGTTGTCCCCGTGAACGGTCAGATCGATCCGAAGGAAGCCAGGGATGGGGGTGGTCTCAACACCGAGGGGCTTCGCAGTGGTGGTCATGGGCTGGTAGTCCTCATTCCTCGTTGCGCCCAGCGCGCACCGGGCGCTGATTGGGATCGGGCCGAGTCTATCCTCCGCGCGGGGTGGCGGGCACCGTGATCGCCGCAACCAGGCCGGGCGCGGCGGCGGCGCATTAGAGTGGCGCTGCCAGGTCCACCCCCGCGCCACGCGGGCCGTCTTGGGAGAGCCCATGAACAACCCCGGGATCAGCCCCATGAGCAGCGCCACGGTCGCCGTCGTCGTCACCTATGAGCCCGGGCCCCTGGGAGGCCTCCTGAAGGCGCTCGCCTCCCAGTGCAACGCCGTTCTCGTGGTTGATAACGGATCCGCCGCTCCCGGGTTGGAGCGGGCGCGCGAGGCCTGCGCGGCCCATGGCGCCAGGCTCATCGAGCTGGGCGAGAACCTGGGGATCGCCGCCGCGCAGAACCGGGGCATCGCGGCCGCTCGGGCCCAGGGCGCCCGGTACGTGCTGCTGTCGGACCAGGATTCGATCCCCTCGCCCACCATGGTGGCCCAGCTGCTTGAAGCGATCGATGAGGACCCGCGGATCGCCGCCGTCGGGCCGCTGCCGACCGAGGAGCGCGAGGGCGCCGATGAACTCGTCTACGTGGACCGGGGCTGGAGCCCCAAGCGCGCCACCAAGGCCGAGCTGTCCCGGCCCAGGCTGGAGGCCGCCTTCCTCATCGCCTCGGGCTGCCTGGTGCGCGTCAGCGCGCTGGAGGAGATCGGGCCGATGCGCGAGGACCTGTTCATCGACCATGTGGACCTGGAGTGGGGAGTGCGGGCCCGGCGCTCGGGATGGCGGCTCGTCGCGGTGCCGGCGGCCCGGCTCGCCCACTCGCTGGGCGATGAGGTGGTTCGCCTGCCGGGGCGGGAGCAGCCGATCCACGTGCACGCCCCGATCCGCAACTACTACATCCTGCGGAACACCCTCGCGCTGGTGGGCCGCGGCTCGCCGCTGCCGGCGCGCTGGCGCGTCCGCTACTCCTACTGGGCGGCGAAGTACGCGCTGTTCAACGCCGCCCTGCCGGATCGACGCGCCGAGCGCCACCGGATGCTGCGCCGGGGCCTGGCCGATGGCCTGCGCGGCCGCCTGGGCCCCTACGCCTCCCGCCACCCCAACCGCTGATCCCCGCGAGACCGGTCGAAAACAGCGCCGAGACCGGTCGAAAACAGCGCCGAGACCGGTGCGCCGGCGCGGGGCCCTCAACTCCAGATGGCCTGGCGCAGAGCGAGGAGGTAGGTGCGCCCGTAACGCGTGGTGGGCTCCAGGACAGCCGACTCGGCCCACTCGTTCCAGGCGTTGATGAACACGAGGCGGTCGGCCTCCTCGCGCCCGGCGACGGCCCGGATGAGGCCCGCCACCCAGCGGTGGAAGCTGTAGGGGTTGGAGCCGTACCAGGCATCCGCCCTCCACTGACGGCGGGCGGTGTTGTCGAAGGTGACCATGGCGCCGGGGTACTCGTGCTCGGTCAGGCGCACCGCGTTGCGCAAGGAGGCCTTGAGGGTGGCCTGATAACTCATGAAGTTGCCGCGCCAGCGCTTGTCCAGGCCGACGTCGAGGGCCGGGCCCGCGATCCACGGCAGGTTGTGGGGGGCGAACTCCAGGGTGCCGTCGAGCCCATTGGCGTGGTAGTCCTCGCCGACGCCGTCGAACTCCTTGGCCACGGACACGGCGATGACGTGGAGCTCACCGACGCCCGCGGCCCGGGCGCGCTCGCGCCAGGCGGCCACGACCTGCGGGAAGTTCTCCATCTGGGCGGGTCGGTAGACAGCGATGAGCGCCTTGCCGTCCACGCGCATGTAGCGGGGGTCCAGGAGGAACTCCATGACGTCGTCGATGAAGTCCTCGGCGGGGACCTTGTGGTAGTCCTGGCCGATGAGGACGTCCTGGCTGCGGCCGTCCCAGCGGCGCGTCCAGTTCTCATTGGCCCACATGATGCAGTACGGGAAATCGAGGTCCGAGGCCCGCAACTTCTCGATGGGGCGGTTGAGGATCCGCTCGCCGGAGAACCAGTAGTAGTAGTACATGAAGCCGGCCAGGCCGTGGGAGCTGGCCAGCTCGGCCTGAGCGGCGCGCACGGAGTCCATCTCCAGGTCGTAGTAGCCCAGCTCCGTGGGCTGCTTGGGCTGGTAGTGGCCGCGCCACGCGGGCACGGCGCCCACGACGTTGGACCACTCGGTGAAGCCCTTGCCCCACCACACGTTGTTCTGCGGGGAGTCGTGGAACTGGGGCAGGTAGAAGGGGATGACGGTGGCGGCCGGGACTCGCTCGGCATCGCGGTCGAAGCGGTGCCAGCCCTGACGGTCGGTGCCCGGGGCGGCGAGGATCTCCTGGATGGACTCGGGCTCCACGGTGCGCAGCCCGGCCTCCCTGGTGACGATGCCGACAATCCTCTCGACGGCGTGCGCGGTGGTGCCGTCCACCTGGCCAGCCTCGGGGTCGAAGTCGGCCGCCTGGAGGTTGAGGGCGCGCAGGCCCTGGAGTATCAGGCCGCGGCACCAGTACATGGAGCCGGAGGCGAACTCGAGCTCGTCAGGATCGATCCTCAGTTCGAGGCGGCGCAGGAGCTGCTCAACGATGCGCTGGTCCCCACCCCAGAACTGCTTGCCGACGATGGAGTCGGTGGCGGTGAGCACGCCCAGGGCGGGATCGGCGGCGAAAGCGGCAAGGATGCCCTCGATCGTCTCCCGCGACCCCGCGAGGTCGTCCAGGAACTGCTGCTTCCAGGTCTCACCGCTGCCGGCGAGCTCGGCGTGCTCCTCGCGCCAGGGGCTGCGCTTGGTGTGCATCTTGAGGATGAGGTCGTAGGGGTCGAGGATCCCGGAGTTGACCAGGTTGACGGTCGGCAGGATGTCACGGCCGTGGTTGTCCACCTCGACGACGACGCTGGTCCCCAGGTGGGACAGGTCGTCAGGGACCCGGACCGCCTCGCCGGAGGCGTTGGTGATGAACAGGTCGAAGTCGACCGGCATGAGGCGCAGGTGGGCGAAGAGCTCGTCCATGAGCTCGGGGTAGAAGCAATGGATGACGACGGCGATGCGCGCCGGCGACTCGACGCGGAAGGCGGGGTCCACGCGCCACTTGTCCGGGAAGCCGGAGTCCTGGCGCCCGCCGAGGCGGTCGACGAAGGCGGCGAAGTCCGCGGGATGCTTGGGCCGGTAGCCGCGCACCGAGCCGGTGGCGATGAGGTTGGCGGCGGCGTTGCGTCCGCGGGCCGCGAAGTAGGTGGCGCGGCGGGCGGCGCCGTGCTTGGAGATGCGGGTCATGTCTCGTGCCTCTTGCTCACCACTGGTGGATGTCGATGTTGTACATGCGCTGCAGATATTCGGCGCTGGCCGCCGCCTCAGCGGTCAGGTCCGGATGGGTCAGGATCGTGCGCTTGAGGAAGGGGGCGCCCGAGGTGATGATCCCCTGCCAGGCGCGGATCGTGGGGTTCTCATAGCCGGCCCCGATGTCCGGCCCGGCCACCCACTCGTCAATGGAGTAGGCCTCGGAGAAGGCGAGCCGGGACAGGCCCAACTCATAGGCCATGACGACGTCCTCCTTGGTCGGCTGGACGCGGATGCCGTCGAAGAAGCGCACCCAGGCGCGCTCAGCGAGGATCCCTCCCCGGAAGGACAGGAAGTAGCTCTGCATGTGCCTGCCGAACTGGTGGGAGGTCGTCAGGCAGCGAATGTCGGGTCCCGGGGGCTCGGCCGCCCACTCCAGGAGGCCGTCGATGGGGGCGAAGGGCCCGAGCATGGAGTCGTTGGTCAGCAGGACGACGGGCTTGGAGCGCACGCCCGGGATCCAGCCCAGCCCGGTAGTCCAGGAGCCGAAGTCGTAGCCGAGGTTGGGGCGGCGGATGATGATGGTCCGCTCGGGGATGCCGTGTGGGAACTCAAGGGGCTCTGGGCTCTCGCAGGTCGACACCACGATGGTGGCGTAGTCGGAGGCGTCCAGGGCTGCCAGGTAACGGCTCAGGGAGAGCGGCTGGTCCGGGGTGGCGGAGTACTGGGCGACGATGGCGACGCGCTCGGCGGCGTCGACCGTGCTCCTCTTGCCGCGCTCGACGCGGATCCGGCCCCGGGTGACGTCGACGACGCGCGGCCCCTCGTTGAGGGCCTGGGCGCGCTGGGCGCGCTGGAGGCGCCCCAGGAGGCGGCTCACCGGGGCAGCCTTATGCGGACGGCCGACTTGACGAGCCGGACCGGTGCGGTGAGGTGCCAGGAGGTGGAGTGGCGGATGTCGCTGAGCTGCTCCCAGGCGCCGTCGAGCTTGCGCTGCATGATGCGCTGCTCCTTCTCTAGGCGCTGGATCTCGGCGTGGAGTTCCCCGGCCTCGACGTGCGCGTGGCGCAGCGCGGCCCGCAGGCGGCGGATCTCGTCATCCTGACTGACTGTCATCGGTCCTCCTCGTTCAAGGGCTCGGACTGCTCGGCCTGGGGTGCCCCCGTGGCATCGACGCTCAGGGCGGGGCTCCAGCGCCCCTCGGGCATGGTGATGAGGCCCGGCTCGTCGATGACCCTGCCCTCGTGGATGAGGAGCTCGGTCTGGCGGTCGGAGTAATCGTAGGTGGCGCCGTCGCGCAGGAGGCAGGTGGTCAGCCACAGGCGCCCCGGATGGAGGACCACGGGGTCCATCGTGTAGTCGATGAAGCCGTCCTCGCCCGCGCGCAGGTCGTAGAGGCGCCCGGCATGGCGGGAGTTGGGGCCGGAGATCATGACCCCGCCGTCGGTGATGAAGGCCAGGCCGAGCTCGACGTCGCGCAGGTCCTTCCGGGCGTGGACGTGGACGCGCAGGGTGGCGGGCCTGCCGGTGGTGAGGAAGGGGACCTTCTTGCCCTCGCCGTCGAAGATCTCGACGCCGGTCATGCGGCACTCCCCCGAGCCCTGGTTGAGCCGGAAGTCCTTGTCCTCCTCCCGCTCGGCCTCGGTCTGCTCGGCGGCGCGCTTCTCGGCCTCCTTGGCGTTGACGGCGGCGATGTAGGCCGAGACGCCCTCGTCGGCGGGGCCGATCATCTTGACGCGGCCGTGGTCAAGCCAGACGACCTCGTCGCACATCTCCTTGGCCAGGGACAGCGAGTGGGTGACCAGGGCGATGGTGGTGCCGTGGTCGCGCAGGTCGCGCATGTACTCGAAGCACTTGCGCTGGAACTCCTCGTCACCCACGGCGATGATCTCATCGACGATGAGGATCTTGGGCCGGATCGCCACGGCGACGGCGAAGCCTAGGCGCACGGTCATTCCCGAGGAGTAGACCTTGACGGGCTGATCGATGAAGGCGCCGATGTCGGCGAAGTTGATGATCCAGTCGATGGTGGACTCGATCTGCTTGCGGCTGCGCCCCAGGATGGCGCCGTTGAGGAAGATGTTCTCACGCCCGGTGAGTTCGCCGTGGAAGCCGGCTCCGAGCTCGAGGAGGGCGTCGACGCTGTCCGAGACGGTGACGGTGCCGCTCGTGGGGCGGTAGACGCCGGCCAGGAGCTTGAGCATCGTGGACTTGCCCGAGCCGTTGTGACCGACGAGCCCGAAGGTGCTTCCCTTGCGGATCTTGAAGGAGACGTCGTCCAGGGCGTGGAAGACGCGCTGCTCGGAGGTGGCGCGCCCGCGCACGAAGCGCTCCTTGAAGGTGGAGCGGCGGTCGGCCTGCATCTCGAAGGTCTTCGAGACGTGGTCGACGACGATGGCGTAATCCTCAGGCGCGGAGGCCGCTGAGCCCGCCGTGGCCGCCTCGATCATGTCAGCGCTCATCTCAGATCATCTCCCCCAGGTCGGCGCCCCACTTTCTGATCACGACGCGGGCCGCGAGGTAGGCCAGCAGCGCCCAGCCCAGGCAGGCGGCCCAATGCGTCAGGGCCCCGGCCTGACCAAGGTAAGCCAGGTCCCGGAAGAGCCCGATGTACTCGGCGACAGGCATGTGCGTGACCAGGGACCGCAGGGGGATGCCCCAGTGGTGATTCGGGACGAGGTCCGCGTTGTAGATGATGGGGGTGGCGTAGAACATGAGTTGGAGGATGACGCCGACCAGCTGGGCCAGGTCGCGCATGTAGACGTTGCCGATGGCCAGGATGACGGAGACCGCCTGGACGAAGACGACGACGAGCGCGACGAGCAGCGGGATCAGCAGCCAGGACCAGTTCAGGAATCCCATGAGGGCCAAGACCACGAGGAGCAGTCCCGCCTCGATGCCGCTCTGGATGCCGACGGCCATCCCGGCCCCGAGCACGGGGGCGTAGGCGGGGAAGTAGACCTTCTGAAGCAGCCCTCCGGAGGACAGGAGCCCGTTGATGCCCGCGTTGATCGAGTTCTGGAAGTAGCCCCAGATGGTCAGGCCGGCGAAGAGCCAGAGCGCGAACAGCGCGATACCGCCCGTGCGGTCCGCGACGGCGGGGGGCTGCATCTTGAACAGGCCGCCGAAGATGAGGGCGTAGATGCCCAGGGTGGCCAGGGGGACCACGAGGGACCAGACCCATCCCAGCAGGGTCCCGTTGAACTTGGCCTTGAGGTCCCTCTGCCCGAAGGCGTTGACGAGGCTCGCCTGCTGGGCGAGGGTCAGGGGCGACCTCACGTCGATATGCTCCGCCATGGCCTCACTCATCCGGGTCCGGGTGCGAATCCGCCGCCCTGGGAGATGGCGACTCGAAGCCCCAGTCTAGACCAGGGCCGACGCCGCGCGGGCCACCCGGCCTGTGCGTCCGGCTACGACCGGCGCGGTCAGGCGATCCAGGCGCCGGAGGGGGCGAAGCGGTAGTTCCTCCCATCGATGCTCTGCGTCCCGGTGACCATGCGCCCGTCGCCCGGGCCCAGGTAGTACCAGTCGGAGCCGATGCGGTGCCAGCCCGTGGCCATGCCTCCCCAGCCCTCCGCCAGGTAGTACCAGCCGCCATTGACCAACCGCCAACCGGTGGCCATGGCCCCGCTGGAGGGGTCGAGGTAGTACCAGTCGGGGCCGATCCTCTGCCAGCCAGTGAGCATCGCGCCGGTGGAATGCAGGTAGTACCAGCGTCCGCCGGCCTTCTTCCAGCCGGTGGCCATGGCCCCGCTGGAGGGGTCGAGGTAGTACCAGGCATTGCCGTCCCACAGCCAGCCGGTGGCCATGCGGCCGGAGCCGGGTGAGAGGTAGTACCAGGTCGAGTCCACCTCGAGCCAGCCGGTGACGAGCTTCAAGTCGTCGGAGTAGTAGTACCAGGCACCCCCGGCCCGCACCCATCCGGGGCGGAGGGCCGGGGCGCTCATCTGGGTCGCGGCGATGGAGCGGATCTGGTCCAAGCGGGAGTAGCCGACGTCGCCAGGGCAGCTGGTGTAGCCGACGTCGCGGTGGGCGAGGATGCGGGGCAGGGAGACGACCTGCCCGGCTTCGTACTTCTGGGAGGAGCGGATGGTGAAGTCCGCCCAACCGCTCACGTCCGTCACCCCGCCCCGGGCGAGGAACCACCCGGCGAGCCCGCCGACGCGGTCGAGCTGGGCCCGCGTGGGGGCGACGGCCGAGTAGTCGCCCATCATGGAGACGCCCATGGTCCCGGTGTTGGCGCCGTAGGCGTGACCGCCCACGGACATCGTCCCCGGAGCGGAGTCAAGGGTGCCCAGGCGGCCCTCGTAGACGGTGCCGTACTTGTCGACCAGGAAGTTGTAGCCGATGTCCCCCCAGTCCAGCGTGACCGAGTGGTAGTGGTAGATGCCCTGGATGATGCCCTTGGACTGGGCGGCGGTGTAGTTGTTTGTCCCCGCGGTGTGGTGGACGACGACGTGCTTCGCGCTCGCGTACTCGACGTCCCAGTCGGAGCTGGAGGAGGCGCCCCAGGCCGAGCGCGGGATGACGCCGAAGGGCAGGCCGTCCACGGCGATCGCCCCGGCGAGGCTGGCCAGCGAGCCCCCCGCCCCGGCGGCGCCGGCGCCCGCGCCCGCCGGAGTGGGGGCCTCGACGGTCCCGGCGGCGGCGGCCTGGCGGGCGGTGGCGGCCCGGTCGACGGGCGTGGCGGGCGCGGTGACGGACTCGAGCTCGGAGGCCTCGATGGTCTCCTCGGAGCCGCTGGGGGCGTCGGGGACGAGGTGGAGGCGCAGGCCGGCGGGGATGGAACGGGCGTCGTCGATGATGAGGGCGGCCTGGACGGCGTCGGCGCCACCGGTGACGAAGGGCTCGGTGCCGGTGGATCGGGCGGGGCCCGAGTCGCGCCCCCCGGGGCCCTCGACCTCGAGGAGGTGCCAGGTGGACCACTCGCCGCCCTCGCGCACGCGCAGGTAGGCGCTCGCCCCGTCAGGCAGGCCCCCGTCGCCCCAGGTGAAGCCGGCCACCACGAAGCCGTCGACGGCCAGCGGCTCGGTCAGGATGGTGGCGTCACGCTCGGGGTCGATGCCGGAGGAGAGGTCTGCCGTCGCCAGGGGGAAGCGGGCCGTTCCAACGCCGGTGCCGGAGGCGGCTGGCGCGCTGCCGGCCGGGCTGGGGGCGGCGGACGGCGAGGCCTTGAGGCCCGCCTGGGCGAGGGGGGTGGGGGCGCCGTCCCCCGAGGTCAGCTCCAGCACCTTCGCGGGAGCGCCGTCGGGAGGAAGGGCGAGCGGACGGGCCGGGACCGCCGCGGGCGGGGCTAACGCGGAGGACGCCGCAGACTCACTGGCAAGGCCGAGGGCGATCAGGGGCAGGGTGGACATCATCCCGAAGGAGCGGCGGCTGAGCATGGAATCCTCTCGTGTCGCGCCACCGGCGCGACAATGCCGGTGTGACAATTGGGGTGAATGAGACTATTGGGGCCAGTTCGACACCCTACCCTCCCCTTTCGGGCCCTTTCACTGTGAGCCTGGCGATGATCATCGAAATGCAATGTTTGCCGGCTCCGGCAGCCCACGCGCCGCCCGCCCGCCCCGTGGGGCCCGGGGCCCCGTGGGGCGCCGCGCCCGGGGCCTGTGGCATGATGGCGGGCGGAAGAACTCGGCGTTCTCACGGCATCGCATCCTCATTGCCTGTTGGCCGAGCAGTGTCGACCACGGAGTCCCTCATGAACGTCCTCATCACCGGTGGCGCCGGCTTCATCGGCGCGAACTTCGTCCACCAGACCCTGTCCCGCTACCCCGACGCGCGCGTCGTCGTCCTCGACAAGCTCACCTACGCGGGCAACAAGGGCTCCCTGGCGGATGTGTCGGACCGCGTCGAGCTGGTTGTCGGCGATATCGCCGATATGGACACGGTGGACCCGCTGGTGGCGGACGCGGACGTCGTCGTCCATTTCGCCGCGGAGTCACACAACGACAACTCCCTCAACGACCCCTCCCCCTTCATCCGCACCAACCTGGTGGGCACCTTCACCCTCCTGGAGGCGGTGCGCCGCCACGGGACGCGCTTCCACCACGTCTCCACCGACGAGGTCTACGGGGACCTGGAACTCGACGACCCGGCCAAGTTCACCCCGGAGACGCCCTACAACCCCTCCTCGCCGTACTCGTCATCGAAGGCGGGCTCAGATCTTCTCGTGCGCGCCTGGGTGCGCTCCTTCGGCATTGAGGCCACGATCTCCAACTGCTCGAACAACTACGGGCCGTACCAGCACATCGAGAAGTTCATCCCCCGCCAGATCACCAACCTCATCGACGGCGTGCGCCCCAAGCTCTACGGCGCTGGCGAGAACGTGCGCGACTGGATCCACGTCCTGGACCACAACGACGCCGTGTGGGACATCGTGGAGAAGGGCCGCATTGGCGAGACCTACCTCATCGGCGCCGACGGCGAGAAGAACAACAAGGAGGTCGTCGAGCTGATCCTGGAGTTGATGGGCTTCGAGATCGACGACTACGAGCACGTCAACGACCGTCCCGGCCACGACATGCGCTACGCCATCGACAACACCAAGCTGGTGACCGAGCTCGGCTGGGCGCCCAAGTTCACGGACTTCCGCTCCGGCCTGGCGGCCACCATCGACTGGTACCGGGACAACGAGGCCTGGTGGCGCCCGCTCAAGGCGGAGGTCGAGGCCAAGTACGCCGCCCAGGGCCAGTGAGGCCGGCAACGGGCCTCAGCCGCAGGCGGTGATGCGCCAGAGGGTCGCCGTGGACCCGGCGCCCGACGGCGCGGAGTCGACCTCCTCCAGGTACTCGTGGGGCACCTGGTCCATCCGCCAGCCCCACAGGGGTTGACGGCCGCCACCGGTGGCGCCATCGGGGCGGGCGTCGTCGGAGTAGTAGTGCGTCACTCCGCGCTCGTTGAGGATCCGGCACACCTCGGGATCGGAGCCAAGCTGATCGAGGTGCTCCCCCAGCCACTCCAACTCCGGGCTGATCGGCAAGAGCCGCGTGGGGTAGACCGTGCGCACACCGGCCACGCTCCACAGGTAGGCGCTCCCGTTGGACGGGTTCCCTATGACGAGCGCGTGAGCGCCAAGCTCCTGGGGGGCGCGGCGGATCATCGCCAGCTCGGCGTCGGAGAGCATCGTGCCGTAGGAGATGCGCCGCGGATCGTGGACCGCTTCCATGATCTCTGCCTTGAGCCCCCACCTCCACGCGGGGGCGAGGACGAGTGAGGCCGCGAGCGCGGCCAAGGCGACGCGGCGCGGGTGGGAGCCCAGCCGCCCACGCCATCCGGGCAGTGCGGCCCAGGCGCGGGCGAGGTCGCGGGCGCCGAGCGTGGCGAGCACGAGGAGCCCGATCGTCACGAGGACGATGATGCGGGCCCGCTGGGTGTACCACGGCCCGGCCAGGACACGCAGGGGCCACTGGGGCCCCGCGGCGAGGAGCAGGATGAGCGCGGCCGCCCCGGTGCCGATGGACCACAGGCGCGCCTGCTGGGCATCGCTGCCCCGGGCGCCCCGCCATGCCCCGACCACGGCGACGAGCGCCAGGGCGACCACCAGGGCATTGCCCGGGATGTAGGGGGTGAACCGGGCCAGCAGGGGATGATCGGTGGTGAGCGCGTAGACGGTCTCCGCGAGGTTGCTCGGGGGGCGCTGGTAGGAGAAGACATCCACCAGCGAGCCGCGCACCCGCCAGCCGGCCCCGGCCGCCAGGAGCCCGCCCGCGGTGGCGGTGGCGATCAGGCCTCCTCTCCCCCGCCCGCCGCGGCGCCAGGCGGCGGCCACCGGGCCCCACGAGCCCCGCACCACCAGCGGACCGGCCAGCACGATGAGGTTGAAGACGGCCGCGCCGTGCGCGCCAATGACCCCGAGACCACCCAGGGCGGCCAGCGTGAGGGCATGCGCGCGCCGTCGGCCGCCCATGGCGCCGGATCCGCAGGCGCGCGTGACCAGGGCGAGGCATCCGGGCAGGAGGCACACGGACAGCGCATAGGGCCACACGCTGGTGAGGAGGAGGAGGACGGAGACCACGGAGCCGGACAGGGCGGTCCCCAGCCCCAGGAGCGCGCCCGCGCCCCGATCCTCATCGGAGCCCGCGCGCCTGAGGGTCTCGCGCAGGAGGGCGGCCATGCTCAGTGGCCAGATGGCCGACGAGAGCACCACCACGAGCGTGTTGGAGCCCTCGATGACTCCGCCGGGCAGGAGCGCGGCGATGGCGTGCCAGACCATGGGGTAGTAGATGCGCTGGCCGTCGTAGAGCGGCCAGGTGCCGCCGAAGGAGCTCGCGTCCCCCGTCAGGCGCACGAAGGCGGTGGCGGACAGGTGGTAGATGGAGTCCGAGGCCTGCATCGGGGAGTCAAGCGCCCCGGTCGAGCGGATCACCGGAACCGCGGTCATGAACGCGGCCAGCCCCAGTCCCGCGCACAGCGCGAGTCGGCCCCGGGCGTCGAGGGGGGCCGGACAGGACGGTGGTCCGGCGGCGCCGGGCTCCCGGGGAACGCGGCGCGCGAGCGCGCCCGCGGCGGCGCACGCGGCCCACAGCCAGCCGACGGGGCCGATGAGCAGGTGGCCGCGGTCCCAGGGGATCCCCAGCGGCTGGGCCAGCGCGCTGCCCAGGGTGAGGATCCCGGCGGTGAGCGTCGGCGCGGCCCCCAGCGCTGTCACTCCGCGCAGCCCCCAGGCCTGGGCGATCGACCAGCCGGGGATGATGAGCCCGCCGAGGGCCGCCACCGCGATCGGCGGGGCGGCCGCCCACGAGGGGCCAACGGCGCCGCCGAGCCGGATCACCAGCGCGAGCGCCGCGATCCCGGCCAGCGGCAGGATGACGACGCGGGTCGCGGTGGATCCGATCCACGCCGCGGGACGCAGGCGCCAAGAGCCGCTCATGGAGTCGCCTCCTTCTGCTCGCAGGCGGTGATGCGCCACAGGGTGGCGTCCCCCTCGGAGTCGACGAGCTCGAGCCCCCGCGCGGGCGGGCGGATGAGCGACTCGTCCCACCACGCATCGGCGGCGCCGTACTCGGCGCCGGCGGCCGTCGGGTCCTCCTGGGCGAGGAAGTACTTCACGTTCAGGCGGTCCAATCGCGAGCAGATCTGCGCCGTCGTCGTCTCATCGACGCCGAGAGCGGGCCATAGGCGGGCCACGCTGCCCATGTCGGAGGGGTGGTAGGGCTCGCTGCGGGACATGTAGACCCCGTGGATGCCAGTCATGGGCCACACGTAGCCCGCGCCCCGGGCGGGGGCGCCCAGGACCACCGCGTCGTCGGGGAGGACGCTCCTCGACCTCTCCAGCAGGACCAGCTCATCGACGGTGGCCAGTGTGCCGTGCTGAATCCGGCGCGGGTCCCACACCGAGGCGACCAGGCCGTGCAGCAGCGGCACCCGGCAGGCCACGGTCACCAGTACGACGGCGACGAGCGCGCCGCTCAGCAGCCGGGCCCCGCCGCGCCGCAGCGGCGGGCGCGCCCGCTCGACGGCGAGCAGGCCGCTGATCCCACGCGCGGCGAGGAGTATCGCGGGGATGGTCACCAAGGGCATGATCCGCGCCTCCTGGAGGTACCAGGGCGAGCCGATCTGGCGTCCTGGCCAGGCGGGGCCCGAGGTGAGCAGGACGATCACCGTGGCCATGAGCCACAGCGCGACCCAGGGGCGCAGGGAGGGGTCATGGCGCGCCTGCCACGCGCCCGCGAGCGCGAGGGCGGTGAGCACCGCCCCGGCGGGGATCCAGGCGACGGGGGGCACGAGGCCGTACTGCGGGGCGTCGAGGATGATCCTCTTGAGCGCATCGAGGGTCCCGCCCCAGCCTCCCGCGGGCCGCTCGTAGGAGAGCACCGAGACCACCTGCTCGCCCATCACCCATCCGCCGAGCAGGGCCGCCGCGGTGAGCACGGGGAGGACTCGCAGCATGATGCGCCGCCCCCGCCCTCCCAGCCGGATGACGTGGCTCATCGCCGCGGCGACGAAGGGAAGGCTGATCACCAGCACGTTGAAGGCGCCCGCGCCATGGGCGAGCACCGTCCCGCCCCCGATGACGACGAGCACGCCCAGGCTGGTCCCGGGCGTGCAGGTGCGATCGAGGATGTCGCGCAGCGCGGTGCCCAGGACGGCGAGAACCCCGGGCAGGGCGATGACGGACAGGACGTAGGGCCATACCGTCAGGGAGGTCATGAGCACCGGCAGCGCCACGGTGGTCGAGGCCAGCGCGACGGTCAGGCCGGTGGCCCTGGCCCACCCCTCGCCGAGGGTCCTGCGCAGCGCCGTGAGCATGCCCGTCAGAGCCGCCGGCCAGACCAGGACGGCGCACCCCAGGAGCAGGGCGTTGGTGGCCTGGATGGCGCTGCCCGGGATGAAGACGGCGATCGCGTGCCAAAGCGTGGGGTAGAAGACGCGGTAGCCCTGATATATCGGCCACAATCCACCGAAGGGGGAGGCATCTCCGACCTCCCTCATGACGGTGATGGCGTTGACGTGGAAGGTGACGTCGTAGGCCTGGGCCGGCCAGGAGCCCTTGGGCGCGCCCGTCGCCGCCGCCATCGCCACCGCCCCGGCCACGACGGCGCCGCCGAGCAGCCAGGCGAACTCATCGGCCCGCAGCCTCGTGGAGCCCGCCAGGGTGGGGCCGATGCGAATCCACCCCTTGCGCCGCAGCGCGCGCGCGGGGAGGCCGAGCAGCGCCATGAGGCCGATGACGACCGGCGGCCCCCAGGCCATCCAGTGCAGTGACAGGACACTGGTGAGCATCTGCGCCACGGAGATGATCGCGGCGCTGACCGCCGGAGCGAGGGCGAAGGCGGGCAGCCTGCCAACCCCGGCCGACCGGGCGACGGCCCAGCCGGGCGCGAGGAGGACGGTCGCCCCGAAAAGCGCGCCGAGAAGGAGTGTCAGCACGTGCTCGTCCCCCGGCCTCGCCTACCCTGATACCCGGCCCTGTCCCGGGCTCGCATGAACGGCACCGGCCTCAGCCCAGACGCTGGCCCCCGCCGATGGTCAGACGGGGCGCGCCCGTCCGCCTCTCGGCGTCGGTGGCGGCGCCGCCCTTCTCGCCGATGGCCTCGCGGCCCTTCTCAGCGCACTGGGCGGCCAGGGGAAGCCCGATCCTCCCCAGGGCGACGACGGCGATGCGCATGGTGGTCCTTCCAGGCCGGGCGGCGGGTCTGACCGTATGGTACGGCCTCTCCGCGCCGCTCCCCGCAGACGGCTCCGCGACATCGGACAACGGCCCGACGCCGCCCCCTGCGGCGCGGCGGCTGACTCGGCGATCCGCACCGCCATCGCGGCTCCTCGCCGCCCAGCGGGAGAAGCCCGGCCGGGCGCCGTCGTTCACGCGGGGGTCAGGGGGCTATCGGCCCGCGCGTGCGACAATGCCGTGGTGAGCACGCCCGCAGCCTCCAGGCAGGACCCCTCCCCGGCGACCGACGCCTGGCTCGTCATCCCGCTGTACAACGAGGCTCAGGTCATTGGCAGCGTCATCGGGGCGGCTCGCGACGCCTTCCCCCACATCGTCGCCGTCGACGACGGATCGAGGGATGACTCCGCGCGGCAGGCCGAGCGCGCCGGGGCGATCGTCGTGCGCCACCCGGTCAACAGGGGCCAGGGCGCCGCGCTCCAAACCGGCATCGACTACGTCCTGGACAGGACGAACGCGGACTACATCGTCACCTTCGACGCCGACGGCCAGCACTCCCCCGATGACGCCAGGGCCATGGTGTCCGCCGCGCGCGAGGAGGGGCTCGGCTTCGTCCTCGGCTCCCGCTTCCTCGAGGGCCCCTCCCCCGTGGGCCCGGCCAAGCGCTTCATCCTCGGGCTGGCGGCCAAGGTCTCTTCCCGATCCTCGGGGATGCGGATGACGGACGCGCATAACGGGCTGCGGGTGCTGCGGCGCGACGCCGCCGAGAGGATCAACCTGCAGCAGGACCGCATGGCCCACGCCTCGGAGATCATCCGCCAGCTCGCCGCCACCGGCCTGCCCTGGCGGGAGCACCCGGTGACGATCACCTACACCGACTACTCCAGGGCCAAGGGCCAGTCCCTGTGGAACTCCATCAACATCCTCGTCGACCTGCTCTTCAGCTGAGCGGGCATCGGAGCACCGCACCCGCCGCCAGTCCATAGGACCAATCCATAGGAGCAGTCAGTGAGTCACCAGATCATCATCCAGGCCATCCTCGTCATCACCGTCGTCGCGATCGGCTGGACCATGGTGCGTACCCCGACCGGCGCGCGGCACGAGGCCAGCCGGCGCCTCCTGACCCTGACCTTCGTGCTCTTCGCAGTGATCGCGATCTGCCTGCCCCAACTGACCACCCAGGTGGCCAACGCCGTCGGGGTGGGCCGCGGCACCGACCTCCTCCTCTACGCCCTCGTCATCGCCTTCCTGCTCAACGTCCACTCCTCCTTCCGCCGCAAGGCCTCCCTGGAGCGGCAGATCACCCGGCTGGCGCGCCGGGTCGCGATCGACGCCGCGCCAGAGCCCCCTGCTAAGGCCCGCCGGGAGCGCCCCTGAGGGCGGGCGCGGACCGGCGGACGCGAAGCCCGGGAGAAGCCCCCTGTGAGGAGGCCGGGGCCCCGGGCTCAGCCGCGCCGGGCGGCGCGCACGGCGATCTCCTCGCGCGCGCGCAGGCCGGCGGACAGCGCCCAGCGCAGCGGCGCCTGCCAGGGAGCGGGGTGGGAGGCCCGCATGTAGCGGCGCGCCGAGGCGTGGTGGGCGCGGATCATCCGCTCGGGGCGCGCCTTCCAGCTCACGCCCTGCTCGTGGATGACGACAGCGTCGGGCACCTGGAGGTTGACGCGCCCGGAGGCCCCGACCCTCGCCCCGAGATCGACGTCCTCGAAGAACATGAAGTAGCCGTCGTCGAAGCCCCCGAGCTCGCGCCACACGTCAGCGGGCAGCAGGAGGCAGGCGCCCGAGAGCCAGCCCACGGCGTGGGTGACGTCCTCATTGCCGCCGTGGTAGCGGGCGGAGAAGGGGTTGGAGGGCCAGACCCTCCCCAGCAGGGCGTGCCCGGTGCCCGCCGCCAGCGAAGGCAGGGCGCGCCCGGAGGGGTAGACGGTCCCGTCGGCGTTGAGGAGCCGCGGGCCAAGCGCGCCCGCCCCGGGGTGGGCGATCGCGGCTTCGATGAGGACGTCGAGGCTGCCGGGGCGCCACACGAGGTCGGGGTTGGCCACGACGATCCAGTCCTCATCCAGCCCCTGGGCCGCGAGGTTGGCGCCCCCGCCGTAGCCGCGGTTGACGCCGTCGCCGACGACGCGGGCGCCGTGCGCGGCGGCGAGGGACTCGACGACGTCGTGTTCCTCGCCGTTGTCGGCGATGACGACGGTGATCTCGCGGGAGGTGGCGTCCTTGAGCGAGGAGAGGAAGCGCTCGAGCTCGTCCCCGGGGTTGTAGGCGACGGTGACCACGCGCGCGCGCCCGCCCCGGGCGCCCTGCCGGCCGACCCCCGGATCGGGCTCGGACCGAGCCACGGCATCGGGCGACACGCCGGGCCGGCGGCGCGAATCAGCCGGATCCGGCCGATCGGAGGGCGCGGGGACGAGGTCGGTCACGGGAAGAGCCTAAACGAGAAGGGGTCTTGCCGAGGCGGTGTGACGCCAGTCATCCAGACCGGAGGAAGATCATGTCTCGACGCAGTCACGGTGCTAGGTCACGCCTAGCGGATTCTCTAGACTCGCCACGTGCCCTACACCGAGAAGCCACGCGCACGGCATTCGATCAAGGACCTGGGGAGGCGAACCGCCCGCCGGGCCGGCTTGGTGTTCCTGTCACTCGCCCTGTTCGTCACCTCAGCGGCGGGATTCGCCTACATGGACCTGCAGGGCCAGGTCAAGCGCTTCGACATCTCGGGCTACCTGGACGGCTCCGCCACCCGCACGGACGCCATCGGCGACTCCTACGACGGGCACGCCCTCAACATCCTCATCCTGGGCTCGGACACCCGCAGCGGGGCCAACAACGTCGACGGCGCCGACGGCAGCGAGGACACCTCCGTCGCCCGCTCGGACACGGCGGTGATCATGCACGTGTCCGCCGACCGCTCCCGAGTGGAGGTGGTCTCCATCCCCCGCGACCTCCTCGTGGACATCCCCTCGTGCAAGACCTACGACGGCACCGAGTCGGCCCCCCAGCCGGACACGATGATCAACAACGCCTTCGCCACCGGCGCCGGCACCGGCACCAATGAGAAGGCCCTGGGCATCGGCGCCGCCTGCGCGATCAACACCATCGAGAAGATGACCGGCGTCAACATCGACGAGTTCATGGTCGTCGACTTCCACGGCCTGGAGACGATGATCGATGCCCTGGGCGGCGTCAACCTCTACGTCTCCGAGGAGATCGACGACCCCGATTACACCCAGCTCCACCTGCCCGTGGGCTGCCAGCACCTCAACGGCCCCGACGGCCTGAAGTACGCGCGCGCCCGCCACGGCTACGGCAACGGCTCGGACATCGGCCGCATCGAGCACCAGCAGAACCTCATGGCAGCCATGATCCGCACCGCCAAGAGCAAGAACATCCTCTCCAACGCCAACCAGCTCTACTCCTTCGCCCGCACGGCGCTGGGGTCGCTGACCACCTCCGAGAAGATCGGCGACCTGACCAACCTCCAGGGCCTGGCCAACTCGATCCAATCCATCGGCCTGGACCGCATCACCTTCCTCACCGTGCCCAACGAGCCCGCCGCACGGGACGCCAACCGCGTGGTGGCCACCAATGACGCCAAGGCGGTCTGGAAGGCCCTCAGGGAGGACACCCCCGTGCCCACCAGCTCGGTCAGCGGCAAGGCGGATGGCTCCCCCGCTTCTCCCGCGCCCGGCTCCTCCGACGCCGTCGCGGGCCCCTCCTCGACCGATGCGGCCGAGCAGACCGATGCCCCCGCCGGCAAGCCCAGTGGCGCCCCGGCCCCCCAGGCCCCCGCTCCCGCGTCTCCCTCCGCAGGCTCCGTCACCCAGTGCAAGTGAGGCGCGCGCCCTATGACGTCGAATGACGGTCTTCCCCCCAGCGTCACCCCGGGCTCTGGAGGACGTCCCGCCGGGCCCCCGAGGGTGCCACGCGCGGTGGGGCAGGGCCAGCAGCCGGATCCCCGGCCCGCGCCGGAGGCCCCCGCGCGCCGCAGCGTGCTCGGCGGGAACCAGGCGCAGGCGGGACCGCGGCCCCCAGCGCCGACGGCGGTCCCCCGCCAGCGGCCCGCGCCGCCCTCCGGCGGCAGCCATGCCAGGCCCGGATCATCGGCCCTCGCGCTCGGGGCCGCGCCGCGGCGCCCCGCCCCTGACGCCACGCGGGCCCTGCCCTCGGGCCACCCGGATACCCTCCCCGCGCCCTACGGACCCGTGCGGCCGGACCTACCCTCGGGCCCGATCAGCCCGGGGCGCCGCGCCCCCCGGCGCCGCCGCTGGCGCCGGGCCCTCGGCTGGACCGCCCTGGTGATCGCGCTCGTGCTCGGGGTCATCGTGGGCCGGGTGGCCTGGCTGGCCCACGAGGTCGATGACAAGCTCGGACGGGTGGACGCCCTGTCCGGCAAGAAGGACACCGCTGGGGAGACCTGGCTCATCGTGGGCTCAGACGCCCGTGGCGACGGAGGCATCGCCGACGACGGCACGGAGGGCTCCCGCGCGGACTCGATCATGCTGCTGCACAGGAACAACGGCCAGTCCTCGCTGACCACCCTGCCGCGCGACACGTATGTGGAGATCCCCGGCCACGGCGGGGACAAGATCAACGCCGCCTACGCCTACGGAGGGCCCGAACTCCTGGTCCAGACCGTGGAGCGGCTCAGCGGCCTGACGATCGACCACTACATGGAGGTCGGGATGGCCGGTGTCAAGGAGACGGTCGACGCCGTCGACGGCATCGACGCCTGCCTCGACTACGACGTGGACGACCGCGACTCCGGGCTGGTGTGGGACACCTCGAAGGGCACCTGCCAGCACATCGACGGTGAGAAGGCCCTGGCCTACTCGCGCATGCGCAAGTCGGATCCCACGGGGGACATCGGCCGGGGCCTGCGCCAGCGCGCGGTGATCAGCGCCGTCGTCGACCGGGCCGTGTCCGCCAAGACGCTCATCAGCTGGCCCCGCCAGGACAAGTTGGTCGACGCGGGCACGAAGGCGCTCACCGCCGACAAGGACACCGGCCTGACGGATATCGGGAAGATGGTGCTCGGCTTCCGCGAGGCCTCATCCCAGGGCCTCGCCGGGGCCCCGCCGATCGACTCCCTCGACTATGAGCCCGGCGGGATCGGGGCGGCCGTCCTCCTCAAGGACGAGACCGCGCCGGACTTCTTCTCCAAGCTACGCGCGGGCAGGCTCACATCCTCCGACTTCAACAAGATCGAGCCCACCTCCTAACCCCCTCGAGACCGGTCCTAGGGCCAGGAACGATGGCGAGATTTGAGGATTCCTTTTTATGACACACTGTCACATCTTGCGTTTGCCCAGGCCAGAGGCCTGCTCATAAAACTGAAGCCGGGCCCACACCCTCTTGGAGCCCGAGCAATCCTCAAACCGCGCCACTTCGTACTCGTCCCAGAACCCGCCGCACCGAGACCGGTCGAAATAACGATCGAGACCGGTCCCGACCTCGGGGGCGCGGGCGATCCCCCACCCGCGCCAATCCCGCGCGGAGCCCTGTGCCCCTACTTGACCGCGCCTGAGGTGATCCCGGAGATGATCTGCCGCTGGAAGATGGCGAAGAGGGCCACCAGGGGCGCGCTCATGACGAGGACGTAGGCGAAGATAAGGTTCCAGTTGTTGAGTTGGACTCCCGAGCTGGCCACCATGAACAGGTTGAGCGGCAGGGTGTCCATGCGTCCACCCACAATGAACAGGGCGTAGAAGACGTCGTTCCACACGTACAGGCTCACCTGGATCGCCGCGGTGGCCAGCACCGGGCGCAGCAGGGGCAGGATGATGCGCGTGAACACGCCCACCGGGCCGGCGCCGTCGATCCTGGCCGCCTCCTCCAGGGACTCGGGCACCGTGCGCACGAAACCGGTGATGAAGAAGATGACCAGGGACAGGTACATGCCCGAGTAGGTCGCGATCATGCCCACCGCCGTGCCGGCCAGCCCCAGCTGGCGCAGGAGGAGGACCAGCGTGACGATCGCCGGGGGCAGGATGATCCCCGAGATCATCACCGCGTACAGCACGGCCGCCCCTCGGCCGGAGCGCCGGGCGAGAACCCAAGCGGCCATCGATCCCAGGAGCAGGACCACGAGCACCGAGGGGATGAGCAGCACGAGGCTGCCCAGCAGGGCCGTGTCCACTCGCGCCTGCTCGACGATCTTGCCGAGGTTGTCGAAGAGCTCCCAGTGGCTGGGCAGGCCCAGGCCCGGGGACAGCGCCTCGGCCTGCGACTTGCCCGCGGTCACGAGGACGGTCCACAGCGGGACGCCGACGACGATGAGCGCCAGGACGATGCCCAGAGCGGGCTGGAGGATCCTGCGGTAGAGCCTCACGCGATGCTCCTCTCACGGCGGCGCAGCATCCCGATGACCGGGAACGCCAGGACGACGACAGTCAGGAAGAGCACGAGGCTCATCGTCGTGGCCTGCGCGTACAGGCCCTGGCCGAAGGTGCGGTAGATGAACAGGTTGAGCAACTCGGTGGACCCGCCCGGCCCGCCGTTGGTCGTGGCCTGGACGACGTCGAAGGAGTTCATCGACCCCAGTAGCGCCGTCGTCACGTTGAAGGTGATGGCCGGGGCGATGAGCGGCAGCCGGATCCTGGTCAGGATCTGCCAGGGGGTGGCCCCGTCGATGACGGCCGCCTCGAGGACCTGGCCGTCGATGGTCTTGAGGCCGGCGAGGTAGATGAGCATCGACATCCCCATCCACTTCCAGGCGTGGATGACGATCACGACGCCCAGGGTCCAGGTGGTGGAATTGAGCCAGCCGATCTCCACCGTGTGGCCCACCAGGGCCGACAGAGCCTGGTTCACGCCGCCGTCGGGTTTGAGCAGGGCCCTGAAGATGTACCCGGCCGCGAGCGCTGAGAGCACCACGGGCACGAAGAACACGACTCGCAGGATCTTGTTCAGGACGGTGTCGCGCTCCAGCAGGAGCGCCAGCCCCAGGCCGAACAGGTTCTGGACGACGGCGACCCCGGCCGCGTAGATGAGCGTGGTGATCAGGGCGTGGCGCAGCGCGCCGGAGCGGGCGAGATCGGAGAAGTTGTCCAGGCCCACGCCGTTGATGGCGCTCTTGAAGCTCGACCAGTCGGTGAAGGCGTAGACGAAGTTGTAGACGGTCGGCGTCAGGAAGAACACCGCGATCACGGCCATCGCGGGGACGACGAAGACCCAAGGGTGCGTGGAGCCCGCATGGCCGCGGCGCGGTGCTCGTTCCATGACTGCCATGACTACCGTGCCGATCAGAAGCCCGTGGCGCCGATGGCCTTGGCGAGCTGGGCGAACTGAGACTGGGTCTCCTCACCGACCTGCGCGGGGGTCTTGGTCCCCGCGATCATGTCGCCGAGGTTCTTGGCGAGGTCGGGGTTGGCGATGGCCAGGGACTGCATGGAGCCGATAGAGGACGACAGGGCGTCATTGGCCTCGACGGCCGCGGTGGGGACCGTGGAGGGGGTCTCGACGCCGGAGATGATCGACACGGCCTTCTGCTCCTTCACGAAGTCGGCGTAGCCGTCCGACAGCCAGAAGGCCAGGAGCTGGCGGGCGGCGGCCTCGCGCTTGTCGTCGCCGGTCTTGAAGGCGACGACGGCGTTGGTCTGCTCCGGGATGGAGGTGGCCACAGCGCCCTTCTTGGAGATCGGGAAGAAGCCGATCGTCTCGTTGAGGGTGGCCGTGTCCGTCTGCGCCGCCATGTTGGCGAGCAGGCTGTTGACGTGGATCGCCATGGCGGCCTCGCCGGCCAGCAGCGCCTTGGCCTGCTCGTCGAAGGTGGCCGTCTTGATGTCGGCGTTGTAGAGGCCGTCGGCGATCATCTGGGCGTAGGCGTCGATGGCGCCCTGGATGTCCTTGCCGGTAAAGGTGTCCTTGTTCTCGTTGACGCGGCCCCACAGGCCGTCCTTGGCGGCGTCCGCGAGCTGGACCTGGACGGCGTACTGGGACGCCCACCACTCCCCGCCCATCTCGAAGAAGGGGGTGACGCCGGCGTCCTTGAGGGCCCGCGCGGCGGTCAGCAACTCGTCCCAACTCTTGGGCGTGGAGACGGAGTTGGCGGAGAAGACCTTCTTGTTGTACCACACGCCCATCACGGAGGGCGCCGAGACGAAGGCCGCGTAGCGCTTGCCTTTGACGGTTCCGCCAGCGTCCAGGATGGTCTTGGCGGTCTTGGACTCCCAGGGGGCGCCGTCGAGGACCTGGAGGCGCTCGGCGGCGCCCAGGCTGGTGAGCGCCGACGTCGTGGGCTGCCACATGGCCAGGTCGGGCAGGTCACCGGTGGCGACCTTCGTCTGGACGGTCTGCTCGTAGGGGTCGGGGATGGTGACGATCTCGACCTTGGCGCCGGTGGCCTTGGCGAAGGCCTTAGTCACGGCGGCGGGGATCGTGGCGGAGGACTGGGCGGCCCATACGGTCAGGGCGACGCCGTCGAGCTTCTCCGTGGCTCCGGGCCAGTTGGCGGGCGCCGACGCGGAGGAGGAGCCGGTGCCCGGGTCGGAGCAGGCGGCCAGGCCCAGGGCGGCGGCCGCGGAGGCCATCGTGGCGATGTAGCCGCGCCGGGAGAGGCTGATGCGGGGGAAGGAGGTGGTGGTGCTCATCGGTTCTCCGATCGTGCGACATCCTCGTCGCGGTGGGTGGTGTCCCGGACCAGGTAGGCCCGGGCGGTCGGTGTAGTGGTTGTGGCTCTCAGGACGGGGCCGTGCGGCCCGTCCTCGACACTGATGCCCTCGTCGGCCACGAGGTCGGGGGGAGGCATGACCCGCGTCAAGCGCATGCCGGCCAGGGCTGGCAGGTTGAGGGCGGATCCAGGGCCGTCCTGGCCGGGGCGGGGCCGGTGCCACACGAGCAGCAGGCCCTCGCGGCCGGCGGGGGCGCGGCGGGCGGCGACGACCCATTCCTGGTCCCAGGAGGCGACGTCGTCGGGCCACCAGGGCAGTTCTTGGGTGAGGGCCGGGCGCAACTCCTTGGCCAGGTCGGTGGCGGCGCGCACGAGGCTGATCTGCCGGGGGCTCATGCGGTCCAAGTGGCCCGACAGATAGAAGGAGCCGGCCAGGGAGGTCACGAGGGTGTAGGTGATCTCCTCGTCGGTCATCTCGGGCTGCGGGTAGGCCCAGGAGCCCGCCTGCTCGGGGAGGAGGGCCAGGGGGGCGTTGGCCGCGATGGGCGGGTAGCGCACCGGATCTTGCAGGTCGGAGGTCGATTGGAGGCGGGCGTGTGCCAGGAGGGCGTAGTCCGAGCTCATGCCGCCCGAGGCGCAGTTCTCCACGATGAGGCCCGGATGGCGCTCGGGCAGCCGGGCGAGCCAGGCGGCCCACTGGCGGGAGTGCTCCATGAGCCCGTCTCCCGGGGAGTCGGCGTCGGCGTCGGGGCCCAGGCCCACCGAGTAGTTGTCGTCGACCTTGAGGTAGCCGATCCCGTAGGAGACCATCCGGTCCACGACGGCGTCGAGCGCCTCCCGGGCGGCCGGGTGGCGCATGTCCAGCCGCAGCCGCCCCTGCTCGACTAGTCGCTCGCCACCGCGGCGCATGAAGGCCTCGTCGGGGAGCTCCTCGGCGACGGGGCTGTTGACGCCGACGGCGAGGGGCTCGATCCACAGGCCCGAGGTCATGCCCTGGGCGCGGATGAGGTCGAGGGTGGCCTGGAGCCCATCGGGGAAGCGCCGCATCGAGGGCTCCCAGCGCCCGACGGCGTCCCACCACTCCTGGGCGTCGGAGTGCCATCCGTCGTCGATGCAGTAGACCTCCGCCCCGGCGGCGGCGGCCGCGGGCACGAGGGTGGCCAGCCGCTCCTGCGTGGGCTGGGCCATGAGGGTGTTCATGTAGTCGTTGTAGACGACGGGCGCGGCCTCGGTGGTGGGGGCCAAGGCGGAGCGCAGCGCCCTGCGGTAGCGGGTCATCTCGGCGGCCGCCCCCTGCCAGCCGTCCTCGGAGAAGGCCAGGGCGGCCCACGCGGTGGTGATCTCCTCGCCGGGCGCCAGGCGGTGGAGCCAGGCGTGCTGGAGGTCGGTGGGGCCGTAGGCGACCAGGCCGAGCCGGTCCGCGCGCCGCGAGATCTCGACGGTCCAGGCCCCGTTGTGCTCGACCTGCCATCCCACGGCCTGGCCGGTGCCTGGGTCGATGATGTAGCCGGCCGGCTCCCACAGGCCCGAGGACCACCCGGACTCCGAGCTGATCCGCAGCGCGTCGCGGGGCGACTGGCCGTGTGAGGCGGTGCCGATGTCGACCAGTTCCTCGCCGAGGCGCCGGTGGCGCCACCGCTGCTCGGCCATCCACCCCGAGCGGGCGGTGAGCAGGTCGAGGTCGTCCAGCGGGGCGCCGGGAAGCACGGTGGCTGACACCAAGGAGACGGCGGCCAGGGTGATGGTGGTCGCACCCTCGTTACGAAGCGTGGTGCGCAGGCGCCAGGACGCCTCGGTGGGGCGGGCGATATCGGTCAGGGCGACCAGGCCGGTGGCGCTGTCGCGCTGGGTCACGCGGGTGGTGGGCCAGGGCTGCCCGTCGAGAGCCTCGACGGCGTGATCGGGGTCGGGGCGCAGGGCGGCGCCAGCCGCGCCGCGGGTCAGGCGATGGTCGACGAACTCCCGCCCGCCGCCCAGCGCGTGCACCTCTACCAGGGGGCAGGCGCGCGCGGGAGTGTGGTCGCCACCCAGGGTGAGGTGGGCCGGCGCGTCACTGCTCACGTGCAGCCTGGCGCGTCCCAGTGACGTCGTCGTCGTGTCGCTCATCTGTCTGCCATGGGTTCGTAACGGGTGGGTCGCGCGGCGCTGGGGTGGAGGCGCGGTCCCGGGGGATGACGATCACGGTAGGGGGAGCCGGGCGGGGGCGTCCAGCATCTCCGAAACAGGCGTTTCACTCATGCTTCCCAGCCCCTGCCCCGTTTGCGCCCAAGCCTGTAGCCTGGCGATCCACCCCGTTCCCCCGGAGAGCATGCAAAGGAGCATGAAGATGATCAGCAGACGGCACGCCCTAATGTCCCTAGCCGTCATGGCCGGCCTGCCCGCCGCCACGGTTCTCGCGGCCCCACCCGCACAGGCGCAGGGCAAGAGGATCGACCCCACTGGTCCCGGATGGGCCCTGGCCCCCTCCCTCAGCGATGAGTTCACGACTCTGGATGAGAGCCGTTGGCGCAAGGGCCTGTGGTACCCGGTGTCCGCCGACGCCGGTCGCTTTGCCCCGGACAACGCCGTCGTATCCGATGGCGTGCTGCGCCTGGAGGCCAGGCGCGAGCCCTCCCAGGTTGGGGGCAAGACCATCCCCATGACCTTCGGCGCGGTGGAGTCGCGCTTCGACACCCCCGGCCTGAACTCCTACATCGAGGTGCGGGCCCGCTGCCTCGACACCGCCAACATCCTGTCAGCCGTGTGGCTGCAGTCCTCCACCCTGACCGGCGAGGACCGGCTCATCGCCGACCCCAACCCCGAGATCGATGTCCAGGAGTCCGTCACCGACCCGGACGTCAACTGGGCGCACCACCTGTGGCCCTGGACGGGTTCCGGCCACACGCGGCGCGACGCGCGGCCCTCGGGCGGGAAGCACTCCGCCGGGGTGGACCTGACGGCAGACTTCCACCTCTACGGCGTCGAGCGCTCCGGCGCGCACGTGCGCCTCTACCTCGACCGGGTGCTCTACGCGGATATCGACACCAGCGTGCTGGAGCCGGATTTCGGGTCCCTGGCCCGCATGTCCCGCCACGTGGTGCTCAGCCTGGAGGGGCACAGCCGCTCCCCGCACCACCCCGAGCTCCTGCCCAGGTCCTTCGACATCGACTACGTGCGCACCTACGTCAATGATGCCGATGTGGTCCGGGCCGATGGCAAGCGGCGCCTGGTGGCCCCCGATGGCCGCCTCCTGGCCAACAAGGGAGGCCGGCTCGTCCTGGTCCCCGCCTCCGATGCCGCCGAGGGCGCCTGGTGGGCCCTCACCCAGCATGACGACCTCACCTACGAGATCTCCGCCGACGGCGCCTACCTCGCCCAGGAGCGGCCCGAAGGCTGGTACGGGCGGGGCCTGCCGGTCGTGGCGCGCCCCGAGCCCGGGGCCGGGGCGGATGACGCCTCAAGCCTGGCGCGCTGGCACGTGCGCACCACCGGCGACTGCGCGCAGCTGCTCAACAAGGTCAGCGGCCTTCCCCTCGTCATCGACGACGCCGGCCAGGGCGTCTTCGTCCGCGGCGCGGACGGGGCGACGTGCTGGCGCTTGGAGGCGCCCGCGGCACCCAGCCCGAGCCCCTCGCCCAGCCAGGGGCCGGGGGCGCCCAGCGCCTCGGCCTCACCCGCGCCCACCGTCGCGCCGACCCCCTCGGCCGGCGCGACGGGCCCAGCGGACCCAAGCCACTCGCCCGCGCCCACCACCCCGCCCAGCGATGGGACGGGGAACGGGCCACTGGCCAGCACCGGGGCCCCCGCGGCCGTGACCGCGGCCGCCGCCGCGGCCATTGCGGCCACGGGAGGCATGCTCCTGCGCCGTCGCGGGGCATGAGGGGACGCCGGCCCGCATCCGCCTAGGATGCGCCCATGAGCCAGTCGGACGTTGACGGCCAGGAGCTCTGGCCGCGCCCCTGGAGGCCGCCAACGCTCGCCGATGTCGCCCGGCGCGCGGGGGTCTCCAAGGCCACCGCGTCCCGCGCCCTGGCCGCGGGCCGCGCCACGGCCAGGCCCGCGGCCACCGGGTGCGTCCAGCGGATCGCGCGCCGCCTGGGTTACACCACTCGGCGGCCGGATCTGCCGCGCCTGCTCGTCCTGTCCTCAGGGCTGGCGCGCACGGGGTACTGGGCCACCCTCTCCGGGGTCCTGGAGGCGGCTCAGGAGCACGGCACGGATCTGAGCATCCACGTCCTGTCCGCCTCCCCGGCCCGCCGGCGGGAGGCGCTCCTGCAGGCGCTGGGAACGCGAGTGGACGCCGTCGTCGTCCTGGAGTTCGACTCCTTGGGCCTGGCGGCGCTGCACGACCTGCCCGAGGGGCTGCCGCTGGCCGTCGCCGGGGGCTACCCCCGGCCCGACGACGGCGGCCTCAAGCGGGCCTGGACCGACGATCACGCGGGCGCGGTCATGGCCTGCGAGCACCTGCTCGGCCTGGGGCACACGCGCGTGGCCTATGTCGGCGTCCCCTCCGCGGGGCACCCCGACCCCCGCCTGGCCGGGTGGCGCGAGGTCATGGCCGGCGCCGGGCTCGAGGCGCCCGAGCCCGTGGCGACGGGATGGGGCGCGACGACTGGCGAGAGGGCCGCCGCGGCGCTGACCCGCAGCGGGGCGACAGCCGTGCTGTGCGGTAATGACGACCTCGCGATCGGCCTGCTCTCCGGCCTGGCGCGGGCCGGGGCGAGGGTCCCCGACGACATCTCAGTGGTCGGCGTCGACGACCACCCGCACGCGGGCGCCGCCACGCCCCCGCTGACCACCGTGCGCCTGGACTTCGCCCGGGTGGGCCAGGAGGCGGTCGCCCTGGCGCTGGGCACGAGGAAGGAGGAGCGGGTGGAGGTGCCCGTCGAGCTCGTCGAGCGCGAGTCAGTGGGCCGGCCCCGCCCCTAACCGCCGAGACCGGTCGAAATCAGGAGCGAGACCGGTCGAAATCAGGAGCGAGACCGGTTCCGAGCGGGGCGCGGGCGCTCGGGCAGGGGCACCCGCGCCCCCGTCGTCGTCAACCGGCGCGCTCCGCACCGCCCCGCGCGCGGCCGGTCAGGCGAAGTGCCGCCGGTTCGGATCGGCCTGCCAGGCGGAGTAGGAGGAGGCGACGATGTCGTCGAGGTCATGCTCGGCCCTCCATCCCAGCACCGCGCCGATGCGCTCGGCGTTGCCGATGAGCTGGGGCGGGTCCCCGGCGCGGCGGGGGAGCTCCTCGGGGGCGATGTCGAGCCCGGTGGCCGCGATGACCTTGGCGACGACGTCGCGCACGGACGCTCCCACGCCGGTGCCGACGTTGAAGACGTGCTCGGCCATCTCCTTGCCGCTGGCGAGGTAGTCGAGAGCGGCGATGTGGGCGGTGGCGAGGTCGCGAACGTGGATGTAGTCGCGGATGCAGGTGCCATCCGGGGTGGGGTAGTCGGTGCCGAAGATCTTGGGGGTCTCGCCCTTGGCGAGGCGATCCATGACCATGGGGATGAGGTTGAGGGTGGCCATGTCGCCCAGGTCGTCCCAGCCGGCGCCGGCGACGTTGAAGTAGCGCAGCCCGGCCCAGCGCAGGCCCCAGGCGGCCTCGGCGTCGGCCATCATCCACTCGCCGATGAGCTTGGTCTCCCCGTAGGGGTTGATGGGGTGGCAGTCGATGTCCTCGGGGACCACCTCGACGGGCGGCATGCCGTAGACGGCGGCGGAGGAGGAGAAGATCATCTGATCGACGCCCGCGGCCTCCATGGCGAGCATCATGTTAGCCAGGCCGCCGACGTTCTGCTGGTAGTACCAGGCGGGACGGGCGACGGACTCGCCGACCTGCTTGCGGGCGGCGAAGTGGATGACGGCGGTGACGCCGCGCTCCCTCATGACCTCGGCGAGCCGCTCAGGGGCGTCACCAGCGGCGACGTCGAGCTCGACGAGGGTCGCGCCCTCGACCCGGCTGGGGGATCCGTAGGACAGGTCATCGACGACGATCACCTCGTCCCCGCGCTCGAGCAGCAGACGGACAACGTGGGCGCCGATATAGCCGGCGCCACCTGCGACAAGAATGCTCATGCGCCCAGTCTAGAGGCTCAGGCCGTCCGATGGGTGGCGCTCATCACCCCGAGCGGCCCCGCCCGCCTCCGGGCGCGCGCAGTGGGGCGGCCCCCGGAGCACATCCCCCCGGAGCGCGCCCGGAGCGCCGACAGGCGCATTCCGCACCGAGCGGAGCCGCGCGCACCGAGCGGTGCGTCCTCCCCGCACCGGTGGGTGCAGCGGGCACCCGTGAGTGTGGCAGGCACCGGTGAGTGCAGCAGGCGCGCGCAGTGAAGCGCCCCCGGAGCGCCGACAGGCGCGTTCCGCACCGAGCGGAGCCGCGCGCACCGAGCGGTGCGTCCTCCCCGCACCGGTGGGTGCAGCGGGCACCCGTGAGTGCAGCGGGCACCGGTGGGTGCAGCACGCACCCGTGAGTGCAGAGGGCACCCGTGAGTGCAGACGGCACCGGTGACGACGCCGCGGGCCGCTGAGCGATCAGCGCGCTCCCGGGCCCGCCCCGCCCCCGGTCCGCTCACGGAGCTTGGCTCCCTTGGCGTGGGCGGCGTCGGCGAGTTCGCCCTGGAAGGCGCGCATGGCCCGACGAAGCCGCTCGGCCCGCTCCCCCTCCCCCGCGCCGAGGATCCGCGCCGCGAGCAGCCCGGCGTTGCGGGCCCCGCCGATGGACACGGTCGCCACGGGCACGCCTGCGGGCATCTGGACGATGGACAGCAGCGAGTCCATGCCATCGAGGCGCCCCAGGGGCACGGGCACGCCGATAACCGGCAGTTCGGTGACGGCGGCGAGCATCCCAGGCAGGTGGGCCGCTCCCCCGGCGCCGGCGATGATGACGCGCAGGCCCCGCGCGGCGGCGCCCTGACCGTAATCGATCATCTCGGTGGGCATGCGGTGGGCGGAGACGACGTCGGCCTCATAGGGGATGGCGAACTCGTCGAGGGCGTCGGCGGCCGCGCTCATGGTGGGCCAGTCGGAGTCGGAGCCCATGACGAGGCCGACGAGCGGTTGGGGGGTGGCATCGGGCGTGGCAGCCATGGCGGACCTTTCGCTGGGAGGGATGAGGCGGACCGGGTCGAGGGCGTCGGTGGAGGAGGGGCGGCGATACGAGGGGCGGCGATACGGAGGCGCGACTCAGGCGTCCCCGCGCAGGATGGCGACGACGGCGCGGGCCCGCTCGCGCAGCGCCTCCACGCCGTCGGCCGGCCCGACGAGGTTGACATGCCCGAGCTTGCGACCAGTGCGCCAGGACTTGCCGTAGAGGTGAATGCGGGCCTCGGGGTCGGCGGCCATCGCCCGGGCCAGCGCGTCCTCGCCGGGTTCATGCCGCCCCCCGATGAGGTTGACCATGACGCAGGCGCCCGCGGTCGGCTCGGCCGAGCCCAGCGGCAGGTCGAGGACGGCCCGCAGATGCTGGGCGAACTGGCTGGTCACAGCACCGTCCTGCGTCCAGTGCCCCGAGTTGTGGGGACGCATGGCGAGCTCGTTGACGAACAGGCGGGTCGGCTCCCCGAAGGCCTCGACGGCGAAGAGCTCGACGGCGAGCACCCCGGTGACGTCGAAGCGCTCGGCAATCTCTCGCCCGATGCGCATGGCCTCGTCGGCGGCGGCCGGGTCCAGCCCGGGGGCGGGCGCCAGCGCCTCGGAGCACATGCCGTCGGCCTGGATCGTCTCCACGACGGGCCATGAGGCGATCCGCCCGCTGGGAGAGCGGGCCTGGAGGGCGGCGAGCTCGCGGGTGAAGGGGATGGCCTGTTCGACGAGGAGGCTGGTCACTGCCCCTCCGCCGAGGCTGCCGCCACCGCCGGTCGCGTCACCGGTGGCGACGGCGTCGATCCACTGGCCGGCGCGGCCGGCCTCGAGATCGCTCTCCTGGCGCACGAGGAGCACGCCATGCCCGTCGTAGCCGCCCCGGGGTGTCTTGAGGATGACGGGCCAGCCGTGCTCGGCGGCGAAGCCTCGGACGGTCGCGCGGATGGCGGCTCCGTCCCCGGTGGCCTCGTTCCAGGCGGGCTGGGGCAGTCCGGCGACGTCCATGGCGCGGCGCATGGCGATCTTGTCACGGGCGAGCAGCAGGGCATCGGGGGAGGGCCGCACCCTCACGCCCTCGGCGGCCAGCGCGCGCAGGAGCGCGTCATCCTGGTGCTCATGCTCAAAGGTGAGGGCCCCGGCGCCCGCCGCGAGCGCGCGGACGGCCCCGGCGTCGTCGGCGGCGCCAACGGGAGAGTCGACGGTGACCAGCGCCGTCGATCCGTCCGGGGCCTCGACCAGGGCCCGTAGATGGATGCCGAGGGCGCTGGCCTCCTCCTGCATCATGCGGGCCAACTGCCCGCCCCCGATGACGGCGACGATGGGTGCGCTCACGGGCACAGGCTACGGCAGGGCGTCGAGCCCCGCTCGATCTGCCCGTACCCTGGCACCCGTGTCTGACATCCAATCGCCGGGGAGCCCGATCCGCCGGTCCGGCAAGACCGGGCCCGACCAAGAAGGGCCCGACCAAGGCGGGCCCGAGCCCTTGGCGAGCCCCGCCAGCCCGCCCGCTCACGCCCCCGGCGCCGCCCGGGCCCCGCGCCCGCCCCGCGCAGCGCGGGTCCTGGCGGTCTGGGGCGCGGCGAGCCTCCTGACCCTCCTCATGCTCAGGCTCGGGGCGCAGGACACGCCGGCGACGCCGTGGGCGGGTCCCGCCCCATCATGGAGCGAGCACCTGTCCTTCTGGGACGCGGGCTGGTACGAGCGCATCTTCCGCGAGGGCTACCCGGCGATCCTGCCCGAGGGCGGTGGCGGCGCCGTCGCCCAGAACTCCTGGGCGTTCATGCCGCTGCTCCCCCTGCTGGCCACCCCACTGACCTGGCTGGGCCTGCCCTTCTACCCGGCGGCGGCCCTCGTGGCGATCACCGCCTCGGGTGCGGGCGCCGTCATCATGGACCGCTGGCTGGCGCCGCGGGTCGGCGGGGCCCCCTCGCTGTGGGGCGTGGCGCTGACGTGGACCTCCATGTGCGCCGCCGTCCTCCAGGTCCCCTACGCCGAGTCCCTGGGGCTGGTGCTGGTCGCGGGCGCGCTCATGGCGGCCGAGCGCGGGCGCTTCGCCGTCTCCGCGCTGCTCATCATGGTGGGGTCCGTGGCCCGGCCGATCGGTCTTCCCCTGGCGCTCGCCCTGGGCCTGTGGTGGTTGTGGGAGATGGCGGCGGCGCGAGGGCACGACGGGCCCAGCGACGATCCCGGCGAGCTCGGCGGCGCCGGCGGCCGAGCCCGCGCGTGGGCGCGGCGCCTGGGGCCGACCTGGGCCCGGCTGGGC
>NZ_VWPE01000012.1:0-69653 GCF_009829635.1 Actinomyces sp. zg328 | reverse complement strand
CCGGTCGAAAATAGGAGCGAGACCGGTCCGCGGACCGGTCTCGCTCCTATTTTCGACCGGTCTCGCTCATTGGGGGAGGTGATGAGTCAGGAGGTCGGCCAGGATGGGGGCCATGGCCCGGAAGGCCTGGCCGCGATGGGAGATCGCGTTCTTCTCCGCCGGGCTCAACTGAGCGCTCGTGCGCCCCGCCGCCCCCGGCTCGTCCTCACTGGCGGGCACGAAGATCGGGTCGTAGCCGAAGCCCCCCTCGCCGACGGGCTCGGTGATGAGCCGACCCTCCATCGAGCGCTCGATGATCTCCTCGCGCCCAACCCCGCCCCCGGTCCCGGGGACGACGAGCACGGCGGCGCATGTGAAGCGCGCGGTGCGGTGCGGGTCCGCCACGGCGCTGATCTGGTTCAAGAGGAGTCGCAGGTTCGCCTCGTCGTCGCCGTGGAAGCCTGACCAGCGGGCCGAGAAGATCCCTGGCGCCCCGCCCAGGACGTCCACGCACAGCCCCGAGTCGTCGGCGACGGCGGGCAGGCCGGTGGCCTGGGCCAGGGCCCGCGCTTTGATGAGGGAGTTCTCCGCGAAGCTGAGGCCGTCCTCGACCGGCTCGGGGGCGCTGAGCTCGGCCGCTGAGATGATCGCCCCGGGCGCCAGCCCGGGCACGAGCGGGGCCAGGATCTCCCGCAACTCGGCGAGCTTGCCGGCGTTGTGGGTGGCCAGGACGAGCAGGGCGCCGTCGGGCGCCCCGGTGTCGCCGATCGGCGGGTCGCCAACGGCCGGGCTCATGCTCGTGCCCCCGCGCTGGACGAGACCGTCACGGGTCCGTCGGCGCGCTCGGCCAGGGCCCGGCGCTGGAGGGCCGCCAGCGCCGCGTTTCCCGCGCTCGCCAGGTCGAGCAGGGCTCCGAGCTCGTCGCGGTTGAAGGGGGAGTGCTCGGCGGTTCCCTGGACCTCGATGAAGCGCCCGTCGCCGGTCTGGACGACGTTCATGTCGGTGTGGGCGCGCACGTCCTCCTCGTAGGGCAGGTCGAGGCAGGGGACACCGTCAATGATGCCGACGCTGATGGCGCTCAGCGAGTCGGCGAGCACGGGCCGCCCGGCGCGGGGCTTGATGAGGCCGTGCTCGGTGCCCCAGGCGACGGCGTCGGCCAGGGCGACGTAGGCCCCGGTGATCGCGGCGGTGCGGGTGCCGCCGTCGGCCTGAAGCACGTCGCAATCCAGCGCGATGGTGTTCTCCCCCAGCGCGCCGACGTCGATGATGCCCCTTAAGGACCGGCCGATCAGGCGGGAGATCTCGTGGGTGCGCCCGCCGACCCTGCCGCGCACGGACTCACGGCCGCTGCGCTCGGAGCCCGCACGGGGGAGCATCGCGTACTCGGCTGTCACCCACCCCTCTCCGCTGCCCTTGCGCCAGCGCGGGACGCCCTCGGTGAACGACGCCGCGCACAGCACGCGGGTGCGCCCGAAGCTGATGAGGACGCTGCCCTCGGCGTGGTCGAGCCAGTGGCGAGTGATGGTCACGGGGCGCGGCTCATCGGTCGCGCGCCCGTCCTTGCGGGTGAAGCCAGTCGTAGTCACTGGGACAGGGTACTCGTGGGCCACGACGCCGCGCCGCGTGTTCCGGGCGCGTTCGCCGCCGCGCTGGAAAGAGCGTCTACGCGCCGTGGCGCGGGCGAGCGGATCCTCTGACTGGGCAGTGCGCGAGAAGGGACTCGAACCCTCACGCCCGAAGGCACCAGGACCTAAACCTGGGGCGTCTACCAATTCCGCCACTCGCGCTCAGGGGTGAGCCTACCCGCTCGGGCGGGCGCCGCGGCCGGACTGGCCCGGCGCCCCCCCCCCGGCGTGCCCAGGCTAGCGGGGGCCAGCGGAGGCCGCCTCAACCGGCGTGGGCTCGCCGCCGCCTCAGTCGATGCCGAGCTCGGCGCGCAGGCGCCCGACGTGCCCAGTGGCCTTGACGTTGTGCTTGGCCAGCAGGACCTTCCCGGCGGTGTCCACCACGACGGTCGAGCGGATGACGCCGGTGACCAGGCGCCCGTAGTTTTTCTTCTTGCCCCAGGCGCCCCAGGCCTCCATGACGGCGCGCTCCGGGTCGGACAGCAGCGGGAAGGGCAGGGACTGCTTCTCGGTGAAGCGCTTCAGCGCGGCGGGGGAGTCGGGGGAGATCCCGACCACCTCGTAGCCCGCGGCCTTCCAGGCGCCCAGGGAGTCGCGGAAGTCGCAGGCCTCCTTGGTGCAGCCCGGCGTGGAGGCGCGGGGGTAGAAGTAGACGACGACGCCGGCGCTGGCCCTCTGGCGCAGCTCGGCGAGGCCGACCTCGGCGCCGGAGGCGTCAGGTAGCGTGAAGTCCGGGGCTGTGTCCCCGATGGCGAGGGTGCTCATGATCCGTCTCCTGTCCTCATCCGAACTGGGCGTCGCCCTTCCGCGCGGCCAGGGCCTCAGGCGGCCAGGTCCAGGGCCTCCTCGGCGGCCTGCAGGCGTTCCAGGGCCCGCTCAAGGCGGGACGGGGACGCGGTGGCGACCAGGGAGTCGACCTCGGTGCGGGCCGCGGCGAGCTCGCGCTCGGCGTCCTCGCGGGACGCGGTGATGCTGATGATGTCCGTCATCTCTCTTCTCCTTCTTCTCATCTCAGCCCTTCTGCGAGGGCTCCTCAATGCCGGGCGCGGGCAGGGACGGCAGGGAACCTGCTCGGCGGCGCTGGCGCGCTCCGGCGGATGGTCACGGTGGGCGCGAATGACACAGGGCTCCCGGAGGGCTCTACACGGGAGGGCGCCTGGGCGCTCGCGGCACGGCGGCGTGCGCTCGGGATTCATTCCCGCAGCGGCATCGCGCCGATCCAAACGTGGTACACCGCCAAGGACTCGAACCTTGAACCCGCTGATTAAGAGTCAGCTGCTCTACCAATTGAGCTAGCGGTGATCGGCCACTGGCGTGGCCGACGGCTTCCGGCTGGGCCGGGAGTCGTCAGTACCCCCTCAGGGACTCGAACCCTGGACACCCTGATTAAGAGTCAGGTGCTCTAACCAACTGAGCTAAGGAGGCTCTGGTGAGCGGCTTCCGGCTGGGCCGGAAGTCGTCAGTACCCCCTCAGGGACTCGAACCCTGGACACCCTGATTAAGAGTCAGGTGCTCTAACCAACTGAGCTAAGGAGGCATTGGATTGTCGTGCTCGCCAGGCGCGAGCGCTTGGCAACAGGGACAGACTGTACCTCCGGGATGCGGCGCGAGTCCACTCAGGAGCGGCCCGAAGCCTTCGATGTGCCTGACATCTCAGGCCTCGGCGGCGCCTCTTCTCGCCGCGGGCCCCGTCGCTCCTGAGGACCCCATGGGCCCCGCGAGTCCCGCGAGTTCGACGGCGAATCGATCAGTCGCCCTGATGAGGGAGTCGAGGGTCTCGGGCTCGTTGAAGGCGTGCCCCGCGGTGGGGCTGATGCGCATCTCGGCCTCCGGCCAAGCGCGGTGGAGGGCCCAGGCGGTGCCGATGGGGCAGCACATGTCGTAGCGGCCCTGGACGATCACCCCGGGGATACCGTGGTCGGCCAGCGCCCCGGCGCGGGTGAGCAGCTCGCCGTCATCCATCCAGCCGCGGTTGACGAAGTAGTGGTTCTCGATGCGCGCGAAGGTCAGGGCGAAGGCCGGGTCCTGGACCTCGTCGATATGCCCCTGGTCGCGCAGGAGCGTGGAGGTCGCCGCCTCCCACGTGGTCCAGGCGATCGCCGCCGGGCCGTGGACGGCGGGATCCGGGCTGGTCAGCAGCTCGTGGTAGCGCTCGATGTACCCGCCGGGGCCCACGCCGTCGCCGGCCGCCGCGGTGAAGGCCTCCCACTCGTCGGGCCAGACCATATCCGCGCCGCCGGCCTCGTAGTACCAGTCGAGTTCGCGCTGGCGCAGGGTGAAGATGCCGCGCAGGACGAGGGCGGCCGCCCGCTCGGGGTGCGTGACGGCGTAGGCCAGGGCCAGGGTGGAACCCCAGGACCCGCCGAAGAGGAGCCAGGAGTCGATGCCCAGGTGGGCGCGCAGGCGCTCCATGTCCTCCACGAGGTGCCAGGTGGTGTTCGCCGTGAGGTCCGCCTCCGGCTCCCAGGCGTGGGGCAGGGAGCGCCCGCAGCCGCGCTGATCGAACAGGACGATCCGGTACCTCTCCGGATCGAAGCAGCGCCGGTGCGCCGGCGCGCAGCCGCCGCCGGGGCCCCCGTGGACGAAGACCGCCGGGATGCCCGCCGGGTTGCCGCACTCCTCGTAGTAGACGCTCTGGCCGTCGCCCACGTTGAAAAGGCCGGTGGCGTAGGGCTCGATCTCCGGGTAGAGGCCGCGCGGGGCCGACGACGGCGGGGCGGTGACGGGGGAGGCGGTATCGGTGGGGAGGGGGTTGGGGCCGGTCTTCTCGGGGGCGCTCATGGCGGCATTATGGCGCCGGCGCGGGGGCGCTGGCCGCGCCTGGGGGCGCGCTGCCGGCGCCGGTGGCGGGGGCGCTGGGAGCGGGGTGGGGAGGATCGCTCGCCGTCCTGTTCGTTCTCACAGCCCGGGAGGTGGGACCTAAGGGCGCGCGCGCGGTACCGTGGTGCCGTGAGCATGCCGATTGTGACCCTCGCGACCTCTTCCGACTTCCCGGGACTCGATGAGGACGACCGCGCCCTGCCCGACGCGCTGCGCGAGCGGGGCATCGAGCCGCGCGTCGCCGTGTGGAATGAGCCGGGCGTGGACTGGAGCGAGTCGGACATGGTGGTCCTGCGCTCCGTGCGCGACTACGCCAAGAGCGACCGCTACGAGGACTTCCTGCGGTGGACGCGCTCCGTGCCGCGCCTCGCCAACCACCCCGACGTCGTCGCCTGGAACGCGGACAAGCACTACCTGCGCCGCCTCAGCGAGCTCGGCGCGCCCATGATCCCGACCCTGTGGCTGGAGCCCGATGCGGGGCTGTCCAAGCACCAGGTGCACTGCCGCTTCCCGGCATTCGGCGACTTCGTGGTCAAGCCGGCCATCTCCTCGGGCGGCCGCGGCACGGGGCGCTACACGGCGATCGACGCCGGATCGCGCTCGGAGGCCATCAACGACGCCATGCACCACCTCTCGCGGGGCCGCACGGTCATGGTGCAGCGCTACCTCGAGGAGGTGGACCGCAGGGGCGAACTCTCCCTGGTCTACTTCAACGGCGTACTCTCCCACGCCGTCGAGAAGGCCCCCATGCTGCACCCCTCCTTCCGCTCCACGGATGAGGTCCACGAGGAGATTGTCACGGCGCGTGAGCCCAGCGAGCAGGAGTGGCTGTGGGGTGAGCGCGTGCGCAAGGCCCTCCACCAGCACATTAAGGAGCGCTCCGGGCGCGACATCCAGTTGCTTTTCAACCGGGTCGACGTCGTCGAGGACGGCCAGGGGGGCTTCTACCTCATGGAGGTCTCGCTCATCGACGCCGGCCTCTACCTGGGCTCGGCCCCCGACGCCCTCAACAACTTCGCCGACGCCATCGCCCAGCGCGTCTTCTGGTGACCCGGCGGGGTAAGGCCCGCTTGCGCCCGCTCTCCTCATGCGTGTCAAGGCCGGCGCCTTGATGATCCGGGCGGCCCTGGCGGCCTGGTCACCCACTTGATCCCGCGGCGCCCCGGGGGCTGGGTCCGGTGTGATAGGACTGTGCCATGCGTGCGCTGCTCAACATCATCTGGGTCGTCTGCGGCGGCCTGTGGCTCTTCCTCGGCTACATCGTCGCAGGGATCATCGCCTGCGCCCTCATCATCACCATCCCCGCCGGGGTGGCCTGCTTCCGCATCGCCGGGTACGTGCTGTGGCCCTTCGGCCGCCAGGTGGTCCCCAGCCCGGGCGCCGGCGTCATGAGCGGGCTGTCCAACGTCATCTGGTTCCTCGTCGCCGGCCTGTGGCTCGCCATCGGGCATGTGACCACTGCCTTCGCCCAGGCCATCACGATCATCGGGATCCCCCTGGCCATCGCCAACATCAAACTCATCCCCGTCACCTGCTTCCCCTTCGGCAAGCGGGTCGTGCCCGGGCGCGGCCTCCTGTGAGGACGCCGGTCCGCGTGCCCGAGCGGCGCGCCGATCCCCGATCCGATCAGAGGCTGACGCGGCGGGCCACCGCCCAATAGCCCCCGTAGCACACCACCAGGAAGACCGCCGTGATCCCCAGGGCCGGGCGCTGAACCGGGTCGAAGACGATGAGCAGGCACGACGCGGTCGTCAGCACCAGGGCCGCGATCGGCACCCACGGGTATCCCGGCGCCCGATACGCCAGCTCCCCGGCGCTGCGCCCCTCGGCCACCCACCTGCGCCGGAACGACAGGTGCGAGGCCGAGATCGCCACCCACACGAGCACCACGGCGAGGCCCGAGACCGACACCAGTACCAGGTAGACCGTCGACGCCGCGTACACCGAGGTCAGGAGCGCTGCTAGCCCGCCGATCATGGACAGGCCCATCGCCAGGGCGGGCACACCGAAGCGGTTCGTGCGCGCCAGCGCCCTCGGCAGGGTCCCCTCGTTCGCCAGGGACCACAGCATCCGGGTCGAGGCGTAGAGCCCCGAGTTCGCCGCCGACAGGATCGCTGTCAGGATGACGACGTTCATGATGTCCCCGGCCCCAGGGATCCCGATCCCGTCCAGGACGGTGACGAAGGGGCTCTCCTCCACCCCCGCGTCCTGCCATGGGATGAGCGCCGCGATGACGACGATGGAGCCGATGAAGAACACGACCAGCCGGACCAGGGTGGCATGGATCGCGCGGGGGATCGTGGTGCCCGGGTCCTTCACCTCGCCCGCCGTGATGCCGATGAGCTCAGTGCCCGAGAAGGCGAAGTTGACTGCGAGGATCGTGGTGAACACCGCGCCGAGGCCATTGGGGAACAGGCCGTCGCCGGTGAGGTTTGACAGCAGTGGCGCCGCGTCGCCCGTGCCGCCCGGGCCCCCCGCCCCGCCGCCGTCGTAGGGCAGCAGGCCCACCACGGCCGCCGCTCCCAGGACGATGAACAGGATGATCGCCACGACCTTCACCCCCGACAGCAGCGTCTCCGCCTCGGCGAAGACGCGCACCGAGAGCATATTGAGCATGAGGATGAGCGCGATGAACAGCGCCGCCCACACCCACACGGGCACCCCCGGGAACCAGCCGTTCATAATGATGGCCGCCCCCGTGAACTCGCTGCCCAGCGCCACCGTCCACGTCAGCCAGTACAGCACCGCCGTCACGAAGCCCGTCGCCGGCCCGATGAAGCGGCGCGCGTAGAGGTGGAACGCCCCGGTGAAGGGCATGGCCACGCTCAACTCGCCCAGGCACATCATCACCAGGTGCACGATGACGGCGCCGATCGCGTAGGCCAAGACGGTCCCGAAGGGCCCCGCCTGGTTGATCGTGTACCCGGTGGACAGGAACAGGCCCGTGCCGATGACCCCGCCGAAGCTGATCATCATGAGGTGCCGCTTGTTCATGCGCCTCTCAAGGGCGTCGACGCGCCCGGCCGCGGAGGTCTGATCCGCTGAGGCGAGAGGCCGGCTGGAGGAGGAGTTGTCGCTGGGCATGGCGGGGACGCTATCGGTCTGGTCAGAGGCGGCGACGGCGCATCTCGCGAAGCGGGCCACCGGGCGCGGTCTTGCGGGGGCGGGCAATAGGCTCCCGGCATGGAGCCCGCCCAGACCCTCCCCCTCAGCCCCGGTGGCGGCGCCGTCGAGGGCGCCGATGACGGCTCAGCGCCCGCGCCACTGGCCCGAGCGCTGGGGGAGGGGCCCGTCATCCTCGACGGCGCGATGGGCACCGAGCTCGATGCGCGCGGCGTCCCCACCGCCCAGGAGCTGTGGTCCGCGCTTGCCCTCGTGACGGCGCCGCGGGCCGTGGCGGCCGTCCACGACTCCTACCTGCGCGCGGGCGCGCGCGTCCTCACCACCAACTCCTACCAGGCCGCCCTGCCCGCCCTCATGCGCTCAGGGCTGAGCGAGCCCGAGGCCCGGGGCGCCATCGCCTCCAGCGCCCGCATCGCCCTGAGGGCCGCCGCCCGCTCCCGCCGGGAGCGCCCTGACCGGGTGGCGCTGGTCGCCGGGAGCCTCGGGCCCTATGGCGCCTATCTCGCCGATGGCTCGGAGTACACCGGCGCCTACGCGCTCCACGCCCCCGACTTCGAGGCCGTCCACGTCCCGCGCATCGAGGCGCTGGCCGGTGAGGGAATCCGGCTCTTCGCCGTCGAGACCCAGCCCCGGCTCGATGAGGCCCAGTGGATCGTCCGGCAGGTCGGCCGGATCGCCCCCGGCGCCGAGTGCTGGGTTTCTTTCCAGACGGGGGACGACGGCGAGCGCCTGGCCGATGGCACGCCGCTCGCCGAGGCCGGGGCCTGGGCCGATGCTGAGCCCGGCGTGGCCGCCGTCGGCGTCAACTGTGTCGCGCCGGGCGCGGTCATGCCCGCGCTGGGCGTTCTCGGGGGCGTGACCGCCAAGCCCCTGGTCGCCTACCCCAATTCCGGGGACATCTACCACCCGAGCACGAAGACCTGGACCGCTGCCGCCCCCGACCAGCGCTTCACCGCCCACGCCCGGCAATGGGCGCGGGCCGGCGCGCGGCTCATCGGCGGCTGCTGCCGGACGACGCCCGCCGACACGGCTGTGCTCGCCCGGATGTTCGGCCTGCCGACCGCCGCGGTTGGCCCCGAGCCGCGGTGCTGAGGGCGGGCCAGGCCGCCCCGCCCGGGTCAGCCCCGCGGGCCGACGCTCAGCAGCCGGATGACGGCGCGCTCGGCCTCGTTAGAGGCCTCCAGGTCCACCAGGGCCGTGAGCCTCCAGTCATGGTCGCCGTCGGGATCCTCGATGATCTGAGTCGCCAGCCACACGCGCCGGCCGGTTCGCTCGATCATGTCGACGAGGCGCTCGGATACCCCTGCCGCGGCCAAGGCCTGGGCGTCGGGAGACTCGTCGAGCGGCGCCAGGGCGATGGCGCGCGCGGCGGTGTCGGAGCCGATCCAGTCGTACTCGTCCCAGTAGCGCGCTAGCGCCTCATCCCAGCGCTCCTCGCCCCAGCCCGACGCGGCGTCCAAACGCGCCAGGCCCTCGACGTCGTCGCGCGCCATGAGCTCGACGCGCCGGAACATCTCGCGGCGCACCGCCACCCGGAAGGAGTGGAGGTTGCGGGTCAGGGCGACTCGCCCATCGGCATCGGCGCCGAATGCCCGCTCCACGCCGGTCGAGTCGTCGGCCCCGGCCCGGTCCCCGGGAACGGCTCCCGCGCTCAGCGGCTCGCCGCGCTCGGCGGCCCCCAGGGCCTCCCACTCGTCGAGCAGGGAGGAGTCGACGGCCCGCACGAGGCCGCCGAGCCAGTCGACGACCTCCTCGACCTGCTCCGTGCGGTGCTCCTCGGGAACCACCTGCCGCAGCGCCCGGTAGGCATCGGTGAGGTAGCGCAGGAGGACGCCCTCACTGCGCCCGAGCTCGTAGCGGGAGACGAGGTCGGAGAAGGTCATCGCGTTCTCCACCATCTCGCGCACCACCGACTTCGGGCGCAGCTCGTGCTCGGTGGTCCACGGGTTGGCCCGCTTGTACATCTCCAAGGCGGGGGCCAGGAGCTCGGCCAGCGGCTGGGGCCAGGTGATCTCCTCGACGGCGGCCATCCGCTCCTCATAGTCCAGCCCCTCGGCCTTCATCGCCGCGATCGCCTCGCCGCGGGCCGCCCTCTGCTGGGCGTACAGGAGGGGCCGGGGATCGTCCAGGGTCGCCTCGACGAGGCTAACCACATCCAGCGCGTGCTCCGGCGACTCGGGGTTCAGCAGGTCCATGGCGGCGAGGGCGAAGGGCGCGAGCGGCTGGTTGAGGGCGAAGTCTCCCGGAAGGTCCACCGCCAGGCGCAGGCGGGGGCGCCCATCCGCGGCGGCCACGGCGCTCGGCACGTGCTCCACCACGCCCGCCGTGCGCAGCGAGCGGTAGATGTCCAGCGCGCGGCGCGCATGGGCCCGCCGCTCGGCGGCGCTCGATTGCGCGCGTCCCAGGAGGCGGGCCATATGCGCCACCGGGTCCCCGGGGCGCTCCATGAGGCCCAGGATCATGGTGGTGGTGACTTGGAACTGGCTCGTGAGCGTCTCCGGGGCGGCGTCGCGCAGGCGCTCGAAGGTCTTGTCCGTCCAGTTGACCCGCCCCTCGGGGGCCTTCTTCCGCACGATCTTGCGCCGCTTGCGCTCGTCATCGCCCGCCTTGGCCAGGGCCTTGGCGTTGAGGATGACGTGCTCGGGGGCCTGGACCGTCACGTAGCCGCGCGTGTCGAATCCGGCCCGCCCGGCGCGGCCCGCCACCTGGTGGAACTCGCGAGCCGTCAGGTGGCGCTCCCTCGCGCCGTCGAACTTCACCAGGGAGGTCATGACCACCGAGCGGATCGGCACGTTGATGCCCACCCCCAGGGTGTCCGTGCCCGAGATGACGCTGAGCAGGCCGGCGCGGGCGAGCCGCTCCACGAGCCTGCGGTAACGCGGGAGCATCCCCGCGTGGTGGACGCCGATGCCCGCTCGCAACAACTTGGACAGGGTCGCCCCGAAACCCGGGCCGAAGCGGAAATCGCCGATCGCCCCGACCACCTCCGCCTTGCGCGCCCTGGTTAGGCCCAGGTCCACGCTCAGCAGGGAGGTCGCGCGCTCAATGGCCTCCTTCTGGGAGAAGTGGACGACGTACACGGGGGCCTTGTCCTGGCCCACCAGGCGGGTGAGGAGCTCCTCGATGGACTCCACCGAGTACTCCAGCTCCAGCGGGACCGGCCGCGCGGCGTCGTCGACGACGGCGACCTCCCTGCCCGTGCGCGCCTCCATGTCCTCAACGAAGTAGGACACGTCCCCCAGGGTGGCCGAGAGCAGCACCATCTGGGCCTGGGGGAGCTCTAAGAGTGGCACCTGCCAGGCCCAGCCGCGCTGCGGGTCGGCGTAGTAGTGGAACTCGTCCATCACGACGCAGTCCGCGTCCAGCTCCTCGCCCTCGCGCAGGGACTGGTTGGCCAGGATCTCCGCCGTGCAGCAGATGATGGGGGCGGCGGCGTTGATCGAGGTATCCCCGGTGACCATGCCGACGTTGTCCGCGCCGAAGAGCCGCACGAGTTCGAAGAACTTCTCACTCACCAGGGCCTTGAGGGGCGCGGTGTAATAGGAGCGCCCGCCGCGCGCCAGCGAGGCCGTGTGCGCCGCGAGCGCGATCATCGACTTGCCTGAGCCCGTGGGGGTTGCGGCGATGACATGACGTCCTTGGAGGATCTCGCTCAGTGCATGGTCCTGATGGGGGTAGAGGGGGCGGCCCGTGGACTCGGCCCACTCGGTGAAGGCGAGGTAGGTCTCCTCCGGCTCGGGCACGCGCTGCGGGTCATCGGCCGGGATGAGGGCGTCGAGCATCGCGTTGAGCGCGGGGGCCTGGGGCGCGGTGACGGTGGGCATGGCGCCATCGTCCCACAGGGGAGCAGGCGCTCCGAGGGCCGCCGGGGTGGGCGACGCCCCCTCCTCGCCGTAGCGCTGGTGGCGCTCGCCCGCCCGTCGATCGGACGCGTCACCCGGCGCCACGGCCCAGGATCCGGCACGGCGCTTCGCGCAGGGGCCGCTTCATGAGAGCATGCCCGGCGTTCCCACATTCAGCGGAAGGCACAGCATGGACGCGCTCGCGGCGGATCTCCAACAGGTGGCCGATTGGATCACCGCCCACATCACCATGTGGGTCCTGGTCGGCACGGGCCTCATCCTGACCATCGCCACCCGGGGCGTTCAGGTCCGCCACCTGGGCTCCATGATCCGGCAGGTGCGCGGTGCGCGCAGCGGCGCCGAGGGCGGGATCTCCTCGTTCCAGGCCTTCGCGATCTCGCTGGCCGCGCGCGTGGGCATCGGCAATGTCTTCGGCGTGGCCGCCGCCCTGCTCATGGGCGGGCCCGGCGCGATCTTCTGGATGTGGGTGGTGGCGCTGGTGGGCATGGCCACGGCGTTCTTCGAGGCGACCCTCGCTCAGATCTTCAAGGTCCGCTCCGCTGACGGCTCCTTCCGCGGCGGCCCCGCCTTCTACATGACGCGGGGCATGCGCAGCCGGCCGCTCGCCGTCGTCTTCTCCGTCATCTCCCTGGTGACATGCGGGTTCATCATCACCTCGGTGCAGTCCAACTCCGTTGCCGGCACCCTGCTGGCGGCCTTCGGAGCTGACGACGCCGCCCCGCTGCCCGGCGCCGGCGGGCTGACCTCCGCCCAGCTCGTCGTCGCGGCCCTCATCTTCGTCTTCACCGCGATGGTCGTCTTCGGCGGGGTGCGGGCCGTGGCGCGCGTGACCGAGTGGATGGCGCCGATCATGGCCCTCATCTACATCGTCCTCGTGGCCTTCATCTGTCTGACGAACCTGCATGAGTTCGTGGACGTCCTGGGCCGGATCGTGCGCGCCGCTTTCGCCCCCGAGCCCATTGCCGGAGGACTGGGCGGCGGCATCCTCGCCGCTGTCGTCAACGGCACCAAGCGCGGCCTGTTCTCCAACGAGGCCGGCCAGGGCACCGCCCCCAACGCCGCCGCCACAGCTACTGTCGCCCACCCCGTCCAGCAGGGGCTCATCCAGTCCCTCGGTGTCTTCGTGGACACGATCATCGTGTGCACGGCCACCGCCTTCGTCATCCTCATCGCTGGGCCTGAGGTCTGGTCCTCCCCGGACGCCAATCCCGCCACGCTGACCACCCTGGCCATCGCCCACGAGCTGGGCGGCTGGACCGTGGCGCCCATGGCGGTGCTCATCTTCGTGCTCGCCTACTCCTCCATCATCGCCGCCTACGTGTACTCCGACGTCAACATGGAGTACCTCGTGGGGCCCCGGCGCTGGGCGAGTTGGACCGTGCGCGTGCTCTCCGTGGTCTCCGCCTCCGCCGGCGCCATCCTCACCCTCGACGTCGTGTGGAACGCCGTGGACATCGCCATGGCCATCATGACGCTGACCAACCTCGTGGCCCTGCTGTGGCTCGTGCGCTGGGGCGCGGGCGCCCTGCGCGACTACGAGGCCCAGGTCCGCGCCGGCGTCGCCGAGCCGGTCTTCGTGGGGCGCGGCAACCCCCACCTGCCCGGAGACGTCCCCGGTGACGTGTGGGCCTCGCGCGACGACGCCGTGCCCTCAGACCCCCGATCGACCCAGCCGGCCGCCTCGACCGGCGCCGAGCACTGTTCCTGACGAACGAAGAGAACTCATGATGACCCCCGCACCGCTCACCGCACCGACAGCCCTGCCCGCGGCTACCCTCGCCGAGCAACTCGGTCAGGTCGATGACTTCCTCTACACCTATGTGCTCGCCGCGCTGCTCATCGCCGTCGGCCTGTACCTGACGATCCGCACCCGTGCCGTTCAGGCCCGGCACTTCGGGACCATGGCGCGGACGCTGACCCGATCGCGCGGCGGCGCCGAGGGCGGCATCTCCTCCTTCCAGGCCTTCGCCGTGGGGCTGGCGGCGCGCGTGGGCATCGGCAACATCGCGGGCGTCGCCATTGCCGTCCTCATGGGCGGCCCGGGCGCGCTGCTGTGGATGTGGGTCGTCGCGCTGATCGGCATGGCCACCGCCTTCATCGAGTCGACCCTCGCGCAGGTCTTCAAGGAGCGCGGCCGCGACTTCACCTTCCGCGGGGGCCCCGCCTACTACATCAAGAACGGCCTGGGCTCGCGCGCCTGGGGAGCCGTCTTCGCCGTCCTGTGCATCATCTCAGTGGGCGTCACCGTGGTCATGGTGCAGACCAACTCCCTGGCCGGGGTCATCAACGCCACCGTCCCGTCCGTGGAGCCCTGGATGGTCGGCGTCTTCCTCATCATGCTCACCGGGCCCGTCGTCCTGGGCGGCCTGAAGTCGGTCGCCCGGATCACCGAGTGGATGGCGCCCGTCATGGCGCTCGTCTACGTGGCCATGACCGTCGTCGTCCTGGCGCTCAACATCACCGAACTCCCCGGCGTCCTGCGCTCGATCCTCTGGGGCGCCCTCGGGGCCGACCAGGCCCTGTACGGCGTCGCCGGCGGGATCGTCGCGGCGATCCTCAACGGCGTGCGCCGCGGCCTGTTCTCCAACGAGGCCGGCCTGGGGACCGTGCCCAACGCCGCGGGCACCGCCACCACCGCCCACCCGGTCCGCCAGGGCCTCATCCAGTCCTTCGGGGTCTTCATCGACACGATCCTGGTGTGCACCGCCACCGGCCTGCTCATCCTGCTCGCCACCGGCACCTACGCGCCCGGGACCTACACGGCGGACAATGCCAGGGGCGTGGGGGCGGTCCTCACCCAGCAGGCGGTCGTCGAGCACCTGGGGGCCTGGACGACCTGGCCGATGGTGGTCCTCATCTTCGTCCTCGTCTTCTCCACCGTCCTGGGCTGCTACTCCTACTCGCAGGTCAACGTCAACTACCTGGGCGGCCAGCGCCGCGCCGAGCAGGTCTTCGGCCTGACCCTCACCGCCGCGGCCTTCGCCGGCACCATCCTCGACCTGCCCGTGGTGTGGGCCCTGGCCGACATCGCCCTCGGGCTGCTCGGCCTGCTCAACCTCGTGGTCATCGTCCGCCTCGCCCCCTGGGCCCTGGGGGCGCTGAGGGACTTCGACGCCCAGCTGCGCGCCGGCCGCGTCCCGGTGTTCGTGGGGCGCGGCAACCCCCACCTGCCCGATGACCTGCCCGGAGGCGTCTGGGACGGGACGACGGCGGCGCCCGGCGGCACCGCCGCTGAGAAGGCCGGCGGGAACCCCGCGCCCGCCGCTGGCCCCGCCGAGCAGCACTGACAGGAGCCACCATGCCCGCGCTGAACGACGTCCTCACCCAGGTCTCGGACTTCCTCTTCTCCACCTTCCTCGTCTGGCTCCTCATCGGGGCCGGGATCTACTTCACGATCCGCACCCGCGGCGTGCAGCTGCGCCACTCCGTCTCGATCGCCTGCTCGATGGTCGGCTCCCGGGCGAGCGGGGGGCGCTCCCTGTCCTCCTTCCAGGCTTTCGCCGTCGGGCTGGCCTGCCGCGTGGGCACCGGCAACATCGTCGGCGTCGCGCTGGCGCTCCTCCTGGGAGGCCCCGGCGCCATTCTCTGGATGTGGGTGGTGGCCCTGCTGGGCACGGCCACCGCGTTCACGGAGTCAACGCTGGCGCAGGTCCTCAAGGTCCGCCACCGCGATGGCGGCTTCAGGGGCGGACCGCCCTACTACATCGCCAAGGGCCTGCGCCTGCCGTGGCTCGGCGCGGTCTTCGCGGTCTTCTTCCTGGCCGCCAACGGGCTGTCGATGCCCCTGGTCCAGTCCAACGCGGTGGCCGGCGCCCTGGGGGCCGCCGGCGCCATCCCCGCATGGGGCAGCGCCCTCATCGTCGTGGCCCTGACCGCGCCGGTCCTGCTCGGAGGGCTCAAGGCCATCGGGCGCGTCGCGGAGGTCCTCGCCCCGCTCATGGCCGCCGCCTACCTGCTGGCGGTCCTGGGCATCGTGGTCACCCATCCGGCGGCCTCCTGGCAGGCGCTCACCTCCATCATCGAGGGCGCCTTCGGTCTGCGCGCCGGGCTCGCGGGGCTGGCCGGCGGGGTCGTCCAGGCGATCCTCAACGGCGTGCGCCGCGGCCTGTTCTCCAACGAGGCGGGACTGGGCGGGGCGGCCTGCGCCTCCGGCTCCGCCGCCGTGCGCCACCCCGTCCAGCAAGGGCTCATCCAGGCCCTCGGCGTCGTCATCGACACGATCCTCGTGTGCACCGCCACCGCCCTGGCGATCCTCATCGCCGGTGAGGCCGTCTACACGCCCGGCGTCACCGGCAAGGACGCCGCTGGCTCACTGACCCAGGACGCCATCGCGCTCCTGGTGGGGGAGTGGACGCGCTGGCCCATGGCGATCCTCATCGTCGTCCTGGCCTACACGACGATCATCGGGGCCTTCTCCTACGCCCAGGTCTGCCTCGACTACCTCACTGAGAACCGCTGGGCGTCCAAGGCCCTGCAGTGCGCCGCCGTCGCCTGCGCCGCGCTCGGGGCCTTCCAGGCGCTCAACACGGTGTGGACACTGGCAGACATCCTGCTGGGCGTGGGGGCCATCATCAACCTCGTGGCGCTTGTCGCGCTCATCGGCTGGGTGCTCGGCGCCCTGCGCGACTGGGAGGCTCAGCGCCGTCAGGGCGTCGAGCCCGTGTTCATCGGTCATGGCAATCCGCTCCTGCCCGGGGACACCAACGACGGCGTCTGGGAGGCCGCCCCTTCGCCCCGGCCATGACACAGGCGGGTAACACGCTGGGCCTAGGCTCCCCGGGACTGCCCCCCGGACTCTGGAGGTACTCCTTTGAACCACTCTGCCCCCGCGATCCGGGCGGTGCTGCCCACGGGCGCGCTCGATGACGCCACCAAGACCCTCGGAGACATCTCCGACCAGTTCTACGCCGGCTTCCTTGCCTGGGTGCTGATCGCCGTCGGCCTCTACTTCACCATCCGCAGCCGCGCGGTGCAGTTCAGGCTGTTCCCCGAGATGATCCGCACGGTCTTCGGATCGAGGGGTAACGCCGAGGGCGGGATCTCCTCCTTCCAGGCCTTCACCATCGGCCTGGCCAGCCGTGTGGGCACCGGCAACATCGTCGGCGTCGCCATCGCCATCACGCTGGGCGGGCCCGGTGCGATCTTCTGGATGTGGGTGGTGGCGCTGGTCGGCATGGCCACCGGCTTCATCGAGTCCACCCTCGCCCAGATGTTCAAGGTCCCCGCCGCTGACGGCTCCTTCCGCGGCGGCCCCGCCTACTACATCACCCGCGGCCTGGGCTCGCGCACCTGGGGCGGCGTCTTCGCCGTCGTCATCACCTTCGTCTTCGGCTTCGCCTACGAGGCCACCCAGGCCAACACGATCGCCGGAGCGGTAAACGGCGTCCTGGAGAATCACGGGCAGGAGGTGGAGCCCTGGGTCATCGGCGCGGTTCTCGTGGCCCTGACGGCGCCCATCGTCTTCAAGGGCATCAAGCGCGTGGCCCGCGTGGCCGAGTGGATGGCGCCGATCATGGCGCTCATCTACGCACTGCTGGCCATCGTCATCCTCGTCCTGCACGTCGACGCCATCCCCGGCGCCTTCAAGGCGATCTTCGAGGGCGCCTTCGGCCTCAACGCCACTTTCGCCGGCATCAGCGGCGGGTTCTACGCCGCGGCCATCAACGGCATCAAGCGCGGCCTGTTCTCCAATGAGGCCGGTGAGGGCTCCGTGCCGAACGCCGCGGCGACCGCCACCACCTCTCACCCCGTCAACCAGGGCTTCATCCAGTCCATGGGCGTGTTCGTCGACACGATCATCGTGTGCACCGCCACCGCGCTCATCGTCATGCTCTCCGGCCTCTACGACTCCGCCGCCAACCTGGCCGGCCCGGAGGCGACCGCCGCCGCCGACGCCGCCAAGAAGACCCTGACCTCCGACTCCGTCGCCTATGTCCTGGGCGAGTGGAGCCAGTACCTCATGGCCCTCATCATCTTCGTGTTCGCCTACTCCTCCCTGCTGGGCAACTACACCTACGCGGAGATCAACGTCGACTTCCTGCGCGGCTCGCGCTCCAACCACACCTGGCTGCGCCTCATGATCCTCGTGGCCACCTACGTCGGGGCCGTCGCCTCCCTGGACTTCGTGTGGAACTTGTCCGACATCGCCATGGGCGCGATGGCCGTCATCAACATCGTCGCCATCACCCTGCTCGGCAAGTGGGCCTTCGGGGCCCTGCGCGACTGGGAGGCCCAGAACCGGGAGCTCCGGGAGGGCCGCCGCGAGGAGATCCGCTTCGTCGGCAAGGGCAACCCGTACCTGCCGGGCGACCTGCCCGGAGACGTCTGGGCGCCCAGAGGGGCGGCTGCCGCTGTCGCCGAAGCGCCGGTCGCCCAGGGCTGAGCGCCCCCAGCGGGCCTGGGACCGGGGGAGTGAAAAAGGCGAGAAGGGGCGCCGCGATCGTGATCCCGGCACCGGTAGGCTGACCCCATGAAGATCGCGCGATTCTCCACCGGCGATGAGCCCCGCTACGGCATCGTCCAGGGCCTGGATGAGGCCGAAGCCGTCCCCACGGGGGAGTCCGAGGGGCACCTGCTCGTCCTCAAGGGCGACCCTCTCTTCTCCGTGCCGGAGGCCACCGGGGAGGTCGTGGCGCTGAGCGAGGCCAGGCTCCTCGCCCCGGTCATCCCCCGCTCCAAGGTGGTGGCCATCGGCAAGAACTACGCCGCCCATGCCGCCGAGATGGTCGGCGGCATGGATGGCGCCGTGCCGGAGACCCCGATCATCTTCCTCAAGCCCAACACGGCCGTCATCGGCCCTGACGCCCCCATCGTCCTGCCGGCCTGGAGCGAGGAGGTCCACTACGAGGCCGAGCTCGCCGTCGTCATCAAGCGCATCGCCAAGGACCTCGCCCCGCAGGACGCCCACCGGGTGATCATGGGCTACACGGTGGCCAACGATGTCTCCGCCCGGGACCGCCAGCGCGCCGAGCCGCAGTGGGTGCGCGCCAAGGCCTTCGACACCTCCTGCCCCCTGGGGCCCTGGATCGAGATCCCCGAGCCCGGTGACGAGCGCGCCTTCGACCCCTCGCGCGCCACCGTGCGCGCGCGGCTCGACGGCGAGACGGTCCAGGAGGGCGGCACCCAGGACATGGTCATGGGCGTCGCGGAACTCGTCGCCTACGCCTCAACGATCTTCACGCTCCTGCCCGGCGACGTCATCCTCACCGGGACTCCCGCCGGTGTCGGCGAGATCCGCGCCGGGCAGCGCGTGGGCGTCGAGGTCGAGGGCATCGGCGGCTTCTCCAACCCCGTCGTGCGCCGCTGAGGCGCTCGCGGGCCTCAGGCCAGGGCGGCGGCGATGCGGTCGGCGGCCTCATCCGCGATGCCGCGCCCCGTGGCCAGGTTGAGGCGGCAGAACGCGGCGTAGTCCGAGCCGAAGGTCACGCCCTCGTTCATCGACACCCCGGCCTCGCGCTCCAGGAACTCGGCGGGGGCGCCGGTCATCCGTCCATCGGCCAGGGCGCCCGAGAAGTCGATCCAGGTCAGGTAGGTGGCCTCCGGCATGGTGACTGATGCGCCGTCGATCCCGTTGAGGCGGCCCGTGATGGTCTCCAGCGTGCCGCGCAGGTACTCGCGCACCGCCTCGTTCCAGCCCCGTCCCTCGGAAAGGGCCGCCGTCGTGGCGATCGCGCCGAGGACCGAGGCGCTCCCGGGAAGGGAGGAGCACAGCGGATCGGCGTTGAACCGGGCGCGCGCCTCGCCGGAGGCGATGAGCTGGGCGCAGTGCAGGCCCGGGATGTTCCATCCCTTCGAGGCCGACGTCGCCGTGAATGTGAGGGCGGGGTCGGCGCCCGGGCGGGAGGCGTAGCAGATGTGCTGGGCGCCCCCGGGCAGGACGAGGGAGGAGTGGATCTCATCGGCGAACACGATGACGCCGTGCTTGGCCGACAACTCCGCGACGGCGTCGAGTTCGGCGGCGCTGAGAACGCGACCCACCGGGTTCCACGGGTTGCACAGCATGAGAAGGCCGGCGCCCGCGGCCATGGCGGTCTCGATGCCCTCCAGGTCCAGTGACCAGACGGGGGCCGAGACGCCGTCGCCGCGCAGGGCCGGGACCTCGATCACCTCCCGGTCCAGCGCTCCCGGGATCCTCAGGAAGGGCATGTAGGCCGGGGTGGGCGCGATGATCGGCGAGCCCGGGCGCGTCATTCGGCTGATGATCGCCCGCAGCGAGGACAGCACGTCAGGCAGCAGGCTCACGTCCTCCTCCGGGATGTCCCAGCCGAAGGAGTCGCGGTGGAAGTCGATGACCGCCGAGCGGCAGGCTCGCCAGACCGGCGTGGGCATGTAGCCGAAGAGGGCGTCGTCGACGGCGTGGCGCAGCGCCGCCGTCACCGCCGGGGCCGTGCCCAGGTCCATCTCCGCCACCCACGCCGAGATCACCGCGTTGGGCCGCTCCGTCCACTTCGCCGAGCCCCTGGCGCGCGCCTGCCCGGGGGTCAGGGCATCGAAGGCGGCGAAGAGATCCGAGGAGGTCAGGGAGGGCGCGGGCCGGGAGGAGGACTGACTCATGGAGGGGATCATACGGAGGCCGCGCGCCTGTTCCTGATGGCGTCCGCCCTGCGTGCGCAGCCGTTCGCAGCCCCTGCTGCCGATCCCATAAGGCCCCATTGGGCCCGCTGGTGGATGGGGCGCCGGGCGGGGGAGCCTGTGGCCGGGCTACGCTATGACCCATCATGACTGACACCGCCACGCCCGCTCCCATCCGCGTCCGCTTCTGCCCCTCGCCCACGGGCACGCCCCACGTCGGCATGGTGCGCACCTGCCTGTTCAACTGGGCCCACGCCCGCCACACCGGGGGCGCCTTCGTCTTCCGCATCGAGGACACTGACGCGGCGCGCGACTCCGAGGAGTCGTTCAACGCCATCCTCGATTCGCTGACCTGGTTGGGCCTGGACTGGGACGAGGGGGTGGGCAAGGGCGGTCCCCACGAGCCCTACCGCCAGTCCCAGCGCATGGGCCTGTACCGGGAGGTGGCCGCCGAGCTCCTCGAGGCGGGCTACCTCTACGAGTCCTACTCCACTCCGGAGGAGATCGAGGCCCGTCACCGCGCCGCCGGTCGCGACCCCAAGCTCGGCTACGACGGCTTCGACCGGGACCTGACCGAGGAGGCCAAGGCCGCCTTCCGCGCCGAGGGCCGCAAGCCCGTGCTGCGCATGCGCATGCCTGACGAGGACATCACCTTCACCGACCTCGTGCGCGGCCCCATCACCTTCAAGGCTGGATCCGTGCCCGACTACGTCGTCGTGCGCGCCGGCGGGGACCCGCTGTACACGCTCGTCAACCCCGTCGACGACGCCGCCATGGGCATCACCCATGTTCTGCGCGGGGAGGACCTGCTGTCCTCCACGCCCCGCCAGATCGTTCTCTACCGCGCCCTCATCGCGATCGGCCGCGCGCAATCCGTGCCCGAGTTCGGCCACCTGCCCTACGTCATGGGGGAGGGCAACAAGAAGCTCTCCAAGCGCGACCCCGAGTCCAACCTGCTCATCCACCGCTACCGCGGGATGATCCCCGAGGGCCTGCTCAACTACCTCGCGCTGCTGGGCTGGTCGCTGAGCAAGGATGAGGACGTCTTCACCCCCGCCCAGCTCGTCGAGTACTTCGACATCCACGACGTCAACCCCAACCCCGCGCGCTTCGACCCCAAGAAGTGCGAGGCGATCAACGCCGAGCACGTGCGGCGCCTGGAGCCGGCCGACTTCCGCGACCGCCTCGTGCCGTACTTGCGCGACGTCCACCCGGATCCCTCCGACCCGGCCTGGCGGTCCCGGCCCCTCGTGTCCGCCCCCTCCTTCCCCGAGCTGAGCGAACGCGAGAGGGAGATCCTCACCGCCGCCGCCCCCCTCATCCAGACCCGCATCCAGTTGCTGCGGGAGAGCCGCGACATGCTCGGCTTCCTCTTCGTGGGCGACGACGCGCTCGCCGTCGACGACAAGGCCGTGTCCAAACTCAAGGACTCCGCTCCCGCGGTGCTCGACGCCGCCATCACCGCCCTGGACGCCCTCGGCCCCCAGGAGTGGACGACGGCGCGCCTCGAGGAGGTCCTGCGCTCGGCCATCGTTGACGGGCTGGGCATCAAGCCCCGCCTCGCCTTCGGGCCGTTGCGGGTGGCCGTCACGGGGCGGCAGGTCTCCCCGCCGCTGTTCGAGTCCATGGAGATCCTCGGCGCGGCCTCCTCCCTGGCCCGCCTGCGCGCCCTGAGGCGGCGCCTCGCCTGAGACGCGGACCGGCGCGGACCGGCGCGGGCCTCTCGCGAACCGGTGCGGCGGCCGCCGCGCCGGGGCCCCCGGGTGGGGCGGGCGGTACGGCCGCGGAGAGCGGCGCGGCCGCGGTGGGCGGCACGGCCGCTCCTGTCCGCTCAGGCGCGGCGGCTCCTCACAAAGCGGGGGAGTCCATCCCCTCGATGCGGATGCCCCCCAGGATCGTGTGCCACTGATCGGCGGAGATCTCATGCCCGCTCTCACAGCCGATCCACACATCGAAGCGCAGCCCCGCGTCGCCCACGACCCGTGAGAATCGGTAGCCGGTGAGATCGCGCTGGCTCCACTGCTTGGAGTCGGTGATGCCCGTCCAATGCGCCGAGTAGCCGTCCATGATGCCGCCGTCGTCCTTGACCAGGCCGAGTTTCTCCGGCTTGTCGCTGTTGAAGTCGTGGACGATGGGCTCTGCTTGGCCCGCCCGGTTGCGGCTGTAGCGGTCGTCGTCGAACCGCTGCTGGTGGTAGACGGAGCTGATATCCCTGATCACGTAGCCCAGGCAGTAGCCGTCATAGGTGCGGTAGCCCTCGAGGTTGCCACGGTCCGTGACGCTGTCCTGCTGGGTGATGCTGTCGTCCTGGTACCACACGGAGTAGTCGTCGTTGTAGAACTTCAGCGCCGGTGGCGTCCATCCCGAGTCGGGGTTGGGGGCCTGGTTGAGCGTGGGGACGGCGCCAGGCGTGTTCTGGGCGCGCACCGGGGGAGGGGCGGGGGTGCTCAGCGTCGGCAGGGTGAAGGGGCTCGACGGCGCCGTCGCCTCCTGGGAGGGCTCGGCCTGGGAGGCGCTCTTGCCGTCAGAGCATGAGGCGAGGCACAACGACAGGCTCAGGGACGCGGTGATGGTGATGGCCTGGGCCATGCGGCGCCCGCCGCTTGCGCTGCGGATGAGGGGCATGTGATGGATCATTCGATACCTCCGGTGGTGGGAGGGGGTCCCTTTGATTCTAGGGACCCCCGGGCGTGCGGGGCACCGCTGGCGATGGTGAGGGCTGCCCGGCGGCATCGGCAACGGTGAGGTCGGGAACCTCGCGCCGCTGGCGATGGTGAGGGTTGCTCGGCGGCGGGCCAGTCGCCCCTGGGGGCCGCCGATGACGCTGTGGTGGCGTTCACGTGCCCACGATTCGACAGCGAGGGGGAGCCCGTGTAGATTTCTTCCCGCTGCCCCGATCGGCTCGCCGGTCCGGGGTCACCTGCTTTGGGGTATGGTGTAATTGGCAACACAGGTGATTCTGGTTCATCCATTCTAGGTTCGAGTCCTGGTACCCCAGCGGAGAGCGCGAGCTCGCCATACAGTTGAAGAACTGCGCCCCGTTCGTCTAGCGGCCCAGGACACCGCCCTCTCACGGCGGCAGCACCGGTTCAAATCCGGTACGGGGTACTCAGGCAGCCATCAGGCTGTCGGTCCACACGCCCCGTTCGTCTAGCGGCCCAGGACACCGCCCTCTCACGGCGGCAGCACCGGTTCAAATCCGGTACGGGGTACTCAAGCGGCCATCAGGCTGTCGGTCCACACGCCCCGTTCGTCTAGCGGCCCAGGACACCGCCCTCTCACGGCGGCAGCACCGGTTCAAATCCGGTACGGGGTACTCCAACCTGAACTCATGAGGCTCGGTCGCTGCGGGTGATCGGGCCTTCGTCGTGACTGCCGCGATGTGACCGCGGGATGACTGCTGTGATGTGTCCGCGGGCCGCGGCCTCAAAGGGAGCCTCCTGCTGGGGGTGGGCGCCCGGCCCCGGTTGCCCCTCCGGAGAGCAGAGGAAGGACGCCTCACTGTTGGGGGCGGGCGCCCGGCCAGCGCTCACGCCGCCCACTCGCCACCGCGCCCATGTGGCTGTGGGTGCGCCCGACCGGGCCTCCGCGCGCACCAGCGCCTGACGACCGTGCCCCTGTGGTTGCGGGTGCGCATTCTTGGTGAGCGTGGTGGACGTCGGGCCCTGGTCGTCGCGCCCATGTGGCCGCGGACGCGCATTCTTGGTGAGCGTGGTGGACGTCGGGCCCTGGTCGCCGCGCCCATGTGGCCGCGGACGCGCCTCTGGGCCGTCGAAAGCACCGCGGGGCCCTCGGGGGCATCGGACGGCCATTGAGAGCATCGCGGGGAGCGCTGCACTCAATGGCCCAACGCTGCTCAAGACGGTCCGATGCTGCTCAGGACGGCTTGGTGCCGCCCTCAACGGTCCACCGCTGCTCAGGACGGCTCGGTGCTGCCCAAGACGGCTCGGTGCCGCCCTCAACGGCCGGTGCTGCTCTCAATGAGTCCCGGGGATCCTCACGATCCGCCACCGCCCGCGAGCAGCTCGCCAGCGCTGACGACGCGCAGGCCACGGGACTGGATTCGCTCCACGGATCGGCCCATCTCCTCCATGAGCTCGGCGTAGGGCTGACTCCGACCGTCGTGGCACAGGATGATCGCCCCGTCCTGCGCGGCCTGTCCCACCTCCTTGGCCGCAGCGGCGCCCGGCGTGTGCAGGCTCCAGAGGACCAGGTCCAGGCCCCGGTCCGCGGCGGCGGCCAGGGCGACGGCGTCCACCCGCCCGTAGGGGGGCCTCCAGAGCGTTGGCTTGGGCGCCCCAGCGGAGGTGATCGCCTCGATCGTCCGGTCGATGTCCCGGCCGAGCTCATCCGGCGAGGCGCCGTAGACGTCTGTGTGAACCCAATTGTGGATGGCGACCTCATGCCCCTCGGCCGCCTCACGGGCGATGAGATCGGGGTGGGCCCGGGCGGCCTCGCCCAGCACGAAGAAAGTTGCCTTGACCCCCAGCCGGGACAGCATGTCGAGGACTACCGGGGTCCAGCGGGGGTCCGGGCCATCGTCGAAGGTGAGGGCCACCGACCCAGTTCCCGGCGCCACCCGGAAGGTCGTGGACACCGCGCGGCGGCCTGAGCCGTCCGCCGGCAGCGCGGCGACGCGGAAGGTGGGGGAGCGGCGCCCGTCGTGCCAATGGGTGGCCGCTGCCCCGGCCGCGGCGCCGATCGTGCCCGCCGCGAGCATGCCGGCCACCCTCAGGGCCCCGCGGCGCGACGAGTGGGCGGCAGCGCCGTCGCGGCCCTGCTCGGCTACCCCCGTGGCTGGGCGCGCCCCCTCTCCTGCTGCGTCGGCCCGGGCATCCTCCGATGCGCGAACGGGCGAGTCCGATGAGGAGGCGGGAGACGGGGTCATGGGGCAGAGGTTACGCCGCCCGCGCCGCGCGACCGCCGCCCCCATGCTCGCCGCGCGACCGCCGCGTGCGCTCTCCCCCGGACTCTCTCTCCCCCCCCCCGGAGGGCCCGATCGCCGTCAGGGCGGTTGCTCTAGAATGCTGTCGTGACGAACTTCCCCACTCTTGGCGCCCCGGGGCCGATCCCCGAGGGCGCGATGCGGATCGTGCCGCTGGGCGGCCTCGGCGAGATCGGGCGCAACATGACCGTCTACGAGGTGGACGGCAAACTCCTCATCGTCGACTGCGGCGTCCTCTTCCCCGAGGACGAGCACCCCGGCGTCGACCTCATCCTGCCCGACTTCTCCTACATCGAGGACCGCCTCGACGACGTGGTCGCCCTCGTCCTGACCCACGGCCACGAGGACCACATCGGCGGCGTTCCCTACCTGCTGCGCCTGCGCGACGACATCCCGCTGGTGGGCTCCGAGCTCACCCTGGCCTTCATCGACGCCAAGCTCAAGGAGCACCGCATCCGCCCCGTCCTGCGGGAGGTCCGCGAGCACGAGCGCGTCGCCTACGGCCCCTTCGAGCTGGAGTTCGTGGCCGTCAACCACTCCATCCCCGACGCCATGGCCGTCATGATCCGCACCGAGGCGGGCAGCGTCCTGTGCACCGGCGACTTCAAGATCGACTCCCTGCCCATCGACGGGCGCATCACCGACCTGCGCGCCTTCGCCCGCTTCGCCGACGAGGGCGTGGACCTGTTCTGCGTGGACTCCACCAACGCCGAGGTCCCCGGCATGGTCGCGCACGAGAACCAGATCGGCCCCGTGCTCGACTCCGTCTTCGGGGAGTCCGACGGGCAGATCATCGTCGCCTCCTTCTCCAGCCACGTCCACCGCGTCCAGCAGGTGCTCGACGCCGCGGCCCTCCACGGGCGCCGCGTGGCCCTCATCGGGCGCTCCATGGTGCGCAACATGGGCATCGCCGCCGAGCGCGGCTTCCTCAAGGTGCCCGAGGGCGTCCTCATCGACGCCCGGGACATCACCAGCCTGCCGGCCGATGAGCGGGTCCTCATGGTCACCGGATCCCAGGGCGAGCCCATGGCGGCCCTGAGCCGCATGGCCCACGGGGAGCACCGCTCCGTCACCGTGGAGCCGGGGGACACCGTCATCCTGGCCTCCTCCCTCATCCCAGGCAACGAGAACTCCGTCTACCGGGTCATCAACCAGCTCATGCGTCTCGGCGCCCGTGTGGTCCACCGCGACAACGCCCGCGTCCACGTCTCCGGGCACGCCTCCTCCGAGGAGCTACTGCACGTCTACAACATCGTGGCGCCCCGCAACGTCATGCCCATCCACGGCGAGATCCGCCACCTCGTGGCCAACGGGGCCCTCGCCGTCAAGACCGGCGTGCCGCCCAAGAACGTCATGCTGTGCGAGGACGGGGTCGTCGTCGACCTCCTCGACGGCCAGGCCCGGATCGCCGGGCAGGTGCCCTGCGGCTACGTGTTCGTCGACGGCGCCTCGGTGGGCGAGATCGATGAGGCCGAACTCAAGGACCGCCGAATCCTCGCCGAGGAGGGCTTCGTCTCCGTCTACGCCGTCGTGGAGACCTCCACCGGCACGATCCTGGCGGGCCCGGACATCCAGGCCCGCGGCATGGCCGAGGACGACTCCGTGTTCGACGAGGTCCTGCCCGACGTCACCGCCGCCCTCCAGCAGGGGCTCGACGGCGGCAGGGCCGACGCCCACTCCTTGCAGCAGGCGATGCGCCGCGCCCTGGGCCGGTGGGTGGCCCGGCGCCTGCGACGCCGCCCCATGATCGTGCCCGTCGTCATCGAGGCCTGAGGCCCATGCCCCCCCGTCGGCCCGCCTGCTTCATCTCCACCGGCAGTGTCCTCATCGACCTGCCCCTCCAGGTCAACAGGATCCCCGCCCCCGGCGGGGCGGTCACCGCCAGCTCCACCGGACCGGTCGTGGGAGGCGGCTACACGGTGGTCTCCGCCGTCGCCCGGCAGGGCAAGCCCGCGGCGCTCGCGGCCACGCTGGGCACCGGTCCCAACTCCGCGCTCGTGCGCGAGGCCATGATGCTCGACGGCGTCGAGCTCGTCGTCGAGGAACTCGTGGGGGACATCGGCACCTGCATCACCCTCATCGAGCCCTCCGGGCGGCGCACCTTCATCACCAACGAGGGCATCGAGGCCGAGCCCCAGCTCGACGACCTGCGCCAGCTCGACCTCCTGCCCGGAGACTGGGTCCACGCCTCCGGCTACGACATCGTCCATCCCCTGAGCCACCGGGTCCTGGCTGACTGGCTCGTCGACCTGCCCGAGGGGGTCGGCCTCGTCATCGACCTGGGCCCCGTGGAGCCGGAGATCGGCGCCACCACGCTGAGCCGCCTGCTCGGCCGCGCCACCCTGCTCACCGGCAACCACCTGGAGATCACCCAGCTGAGCGCCCGGCTCGGCAGCCCCGCGGCGCTGCGCGAGGCCTGCCCCGGCGCGCTTATCGTGCGCCGCACCGGCGTGCACGGCTGCGTGCTCTGGCCCGCCGGCGGCTCCCCCATCGAGGTGGCCGGCTTCTCCCGGGACGTCGTGGACACCACTGGGGCGGGGGACACCCACACCGGGGTGCTCGTGGCCAACCTCATGGACGGCCTTGACGAGGTCACCGCCGCCACGCGCGCCAACGCGGCCGCCGCCGAGGCCGTCTCCCGGCAGGGCCCGGCGCGCTGCCCGCTGCGCGAGGAGATCGACGCCCTCCTGAGCGGGGCCTGAGCCCCAGGCGGCGTCCCGATCCCGATCCCCCGGGGAGGTGTGGCGCACTCTTCGCCCGCCCGGCGGCGTGGCAGTCCCGGCGCGGAAGGCACTGCCGCTAGCGTGTTGACCACCATGGCCACCCGCAGCACCAAGCGAAACGCGAAGCCCTCATCGAACCCGAAACCGCCCCAGCGCGGCTCGGGCCGCCGCCGTCGCACGCAACAGGGCCAGGGCCGCGCCGACGCGACCACCACCATGCCCGCCCAGGCGGCGCCCGGCTCCCAGCGCCCCGCGGCTCATGGCTACGCCCGCACCGCCTGGGCCTTCGGGCTCCTCGCCCTGGCCGCGGTCACAGGGCTGCGCGAGTGGTTCGGGGTGTCCGGCGCCGCCGGCGGCTTCCTGCACCACCTGGCCGCCGGGCCCGTGGGCATGCTCAGCATCATCGTGCCGATCCTCCTGGCTGCCCTGGGCGTCGCCACTCTGCGCGTCCACCGCCTCACCAACGTTCACGCCCGCGTGAGCGTCGGCGGCCTGGGCGTCCTGGCGGGGCTCACCGGCATCATCCACGTCGCCTCCGGCCAGCCCGCCCTCGGCGCCGGCGCAGAGGGCGCCGGAGGCCTGCTCGGCTGGCTCTTCGGCGCGCCCCTGGCCGGGCTCTTCGGCGCCGTCGGCGCCGTCATCCTCCTGCTGCTGCTCATCGCCTTCTCAGCGCTCGTGGTCTCCGGCAGGACCATCGCCGAGTTGCGGGAGACCGCCGCCGCCCGCAGGACCGAGGCTGGCGCCGACTTCCCAACGGACACCTGGCCCACCCGAGCCCTGGGCCGGGTCCGCCAGGCCCTGGGATCGCGGGCCCCCGTTGACGACGCGGACCTCACGGCCACGACATCCCTCGACTCCTACGACGGCGATGAGCCCTTCCGCTCCGCCATCGAGATGGAGGACTCGCCCGCCGAGGGCGCCACCGACGGCGGGAAGGCCCCCCTGGGCGCCTCGCGCAAGCGCGGCTCTGGTCCGCGCCCCCGGATCACCCCGGGGGAGGGTGCCGCCTCGTCCCGGCGGCGCCCGCGCGGGGAGGGCGCCGCCAGCGGCCCCAGCGGCGTGGGTGGGCTCGACGCCCCCGTGGGCGCCGATCCTGCCACTGAGGTCATTGCCGGGGCCCCTTCCCCCCTCGACCCGCCCGCCCTCACCCCTCGGGGTAGGAGCGTGATGGCGCCGGGGGAGCGGCCCGTGCCGCCCACGGACCCCGAGGCCGTCACCGACGAGACCCCCGCGATCGATCCGGACCTCGCTGACGAGATCGAGATGGCCGGCGGAGCCGCCATGGCCCTGCCCGATGGCACCACCTATTCGCTGCCCGACTCCTCCCTCCTGGAGGCCGGCGCCGGGCATGCCACCCACACCGAGGCCAACGACGCCGTCGTCGACGCCCTCCAGAACGTCTTCACCGAGTTCAACATCGACGCGACCGTCTCCGGCTACACCCGCGGCCCCCAGGTCACCCGTTACGAGGTCCACCGCGGTCGGGGCGTCAACGTCTCCAAGATCACCGGCCTGGAGAAGAACATCGCCTACGCGGTGGCCTCCGACGAGATCCGCCTCCTGACCCCCATCCCCGGCAAGTCCGCCATCGGCATCGAGATCCCCAACTCCGACCGCGAGATGGTCAAACTCGGCGACGTCCTGCGCTCGGGGGCCGCCAAGAAGCAGGCGCACCCCCTCGTTGTGGGCCTGGGCAAGAACGTCGAGGGCGACTACATCGTCACCAACCTCGCCAAGACCCCGCACATGCTCGTGGCCGGCCAGACCGGCTCCGGCAAGTCCTCCTTCGTCAACTCCATGATCACCTCGATCATGATGCGCGCCACCCCTGAGGAGGTCCGCATGGTGCTCGTGGACCCCAAGCGCGTGGAGCTGACCATCTACGAGGGCATCCCGCACCTCATCACCCCCATCATCACCTCCCCGAAGAAGGCCGCGGAGGCCCTGGAGTGGGTGGTGCGCGAGATGGACGCCCGCTACGACGACCTCGCCTCCTTCGGCTTCAAGCACATCGACGACTTCAACAAGGCGATCCGCGCCGGCGAGGTCCAGCCCCTGCCCGGCAGCCAGCGGGTTCTCAGCCCCTACCCCTACCTCCTCGTCGTCGTCGACGAGCTCGCCGATCTCATGATGACCGCGCCCAAGGACGTCGAGGCCTCCATCCAGCGCATCACCCAGCTGGCGCGCGCCGCCGGCATCCACCTCGTGCTGGCCACGCAGCGGCCGGTCGCCCAGGTCGTCACGGGTCTCATCAAGTCCAACGTCCCCTCGCGCCTCGCCTTCGCCACCGCCTCCCAGCTCGACTCGCGCGTCATCCTCGACCAGAACGGCGCCGAGACCCTCACCGGCCAGGGCGACGCCCTCTACCTGGGGCCCGGCGCCTCCACCCCCATCCGCGTGCAGGGATCGTGGGTCACCGAGCGCGAGATCCGCGCCGTCGTCGAGCACGTCAAGGGGCAGCTCACCCCCGAGTACCGCGAGGACGTCGTCGTCCCCGAGGTCAAGAAGCAGATCGACGAGGAGATCGGCGACGACATGGACCTGCTCCTGCAGGCCGCCGAGCTCATCATCACCAGTCAGTTCGGCTCCACCTCCATGCTCCAGCGCAAGCTGCGCGTCGGCTTCGCCAAGGCCGGGCGCCTCATGGACCTGCTGGAGTCCCGCGAGGTCGTGGGCCCCTCCGAGGGCTCCAAGGCCCGTGATGTCCTAGTCCAGCCCGAGCAACTTGAGGAGACCCTCGCCTGGATCAAGGGCGACGGGCAGGCCCCCCAGATCGACGACCCGGGAGCCTCCGACGCCACCGCCGCCCGCGTGCCCTCCGGCCTCCAGCCCGGCACCCCGCGCGAGGTGGGCCTGCCGACCGACCGCTACGCCGTCGACCCCCTCGAGGAGGAGGGCGGCGCCCCCGTGAGCGAGTCCTGGGACGACGAGTCTGCCTCGGAGGACTCCGAGGACGCCTGGAGCCTCACCGGCCGCGGCCAGTCCTGGTAGGCGCGGGCGAGGCCCGCTATCCGGTCCCGCGGGCCCCACCGGATGCCCCCGATTCCTCTACTCTTGAGGCGATGAGAACCGCCCCGCCCCCCTCCCACCCGGGTCCCGCCGCGCCCTCGTCGGCAACTGGCAGGGGCGCCCCCGCGGGCGAGGCCCCCCTGCTCAACATCGCCAACGCCCTGACCGTTCTGCGCATCATCCTCGTGCCGGTCTTCGTGTGGCTCATGCTCCTCCCGGGCGATGCCATGCGCCTGGCCGCCGCCCTCGTCTTCATCGTGGCCGCGGCGACCGACCGACTCGACGGGCAGCTCGCGCGCTCGCGCAACCTCATCACCAGTTTCGGCAAGATCGCCGACCCCATCGCGGACAAGGCCCTCACCCTGTCGGCCTTCATCCTGCTCAGCGTCGCCGGCCGCCTGTGGTGGTGGGTGACGGTCCTCATCATCGTGCGCGAGCTCGGCATCACTGTCATGCGCTTCGCCATGCTCCGGCGCGCCGTCATGGCGGCCTCGCGGGGCGGCAAGGCCAAGACGGTCTTGCAGATCCTCGCGCTCATAGGCCTCCTCCTGCCCTGGCACGCCGTGCTGCCCGCGACGCTGGCCACGGCCCTGCTGCGGGTCTCCTACGCGCTGGTGGCCGCCGCCCTCGTCGTCACGGTGGCCACGGGCATCGACTACGTCCTCCAGGCGATCCGCATCTCGCGTGAGAAGCCCGCCGCCGACGCCACGGGCGGCGCCGGGCATGGGTGAGGCGCCCGTCGCGGCGCCGGCCTGGCCCGAGGGGCGCCAGGCGGCGGAGGACCTGCTGCGGGCCCTGGGCGAGCGCGGGCTCACCCTCGCCGTTGCCGAGTCGCTGACCGCCGGCATGGTCTCCTCCGCGCTGGGCGGGGTGCCCGGGGCCTCAAGGGTCCTCCTGGGCGCCGTCGTTTCCTACGCCACGAGGATCAAGGCCGAGCTCCTGGGGGTCGACGCCGCCCGCCTGGCCATCACGGGGCCGGTCGACGCCGTCGTCGCCCAGCAGATGGCGCGGGGCGCCGCCCGGCTCCTCGGGGCGGATGTGGGACTGGCCACCACCGGCGTGGCCGGACCCGGCCCCGCCGACGGGCACCCGGCCGGAACGGTCTACATCGCGGCCTTCGGCCCATGGGGGGCCGTGGGCCGAAGGCTGGGCCTGACCGGCGGGCGGGATGAGATTCGCGCCGCGACGGCCCTGGCGGTCCTGAGCCTCGCCGCTCGCGCCGCGCGAGGGGACCTCTGAGGCGCCGCGGCCGTCCCCCCCCCACCCTCCCCGCATCCTCCCCGCGCGGATCGGGGCGCGCTCGCGCCCATGTCATGGCTCCCTCATGAGCCTCGCCAAGCGTCCTCTCAGGCCCCGGCGACATGCTTCATGCCATCGGCCAGGGCGCGGTGATCAACCAGCGACCGGGGCCGGGAATGAACCCCACCAGTGAATGGTTGTGCCTTGTGATGAATGAGATGACTCGCCCCCGCCCCGCCCGCTCGTCCCGCCTGGCGCCCAGGATGGCGATGCGCCCGGCGCTCTCCACGGGGTACGGTTCTGCCGTGGACACCACCAAGCACGAGAACGTCCTCCTGCGCCGCGAGATCGGCGAGGTCCTCCGCTCCGTCCGCCAGCACCAGGGGCGCACCCTGCGCGAGGTCTCCTCGCAGGCGCGCGTGTCACTGGGTTACCTCTCCGAGGTTGAGCGCGGTCAGAAGGAGGCCTCCTCGGAGTTGCTCGCCTCCATCTGCCAGGCCCTCGACGCCCCCCTGTCCACAGTGCTGCGCGAGGTCTCCGAGCGCGTCGCCATGGCCGAGGGCGTCGTCATCCCCGACACCGTCCCCGACGAGCTCATCCGCCAGCAGGGCGCCATCGCGCGCTGACGCCGGCGGGCCAGCCCGATCCCCATCCCCGGAAGGCCGCGAGGCCGCCCGGGGATCCCTCTGCCCGCGCCCCTTCCCCTCCCCGATCCCCTCCCGGCCATCCGTTCCCCTGACCAGGAGCCCCCATGAAGCACTCGGAATTCTGGCGCGCCCTCGACGAGGTCTTCGGCTCCGCCTACGGGCGATCGCTGGCCCAGGACCTCGTCCTGCCGCCCTGGTCGATGACGGCCGTCCAGGCCCTCGACGCCGGTGAGCCGCCTCGCGAGGTCTGGGACTCGCTCTGCCAGGAGACCGAGCGCGACGAGGCCGAGCGCTGGGTCTACCGGGACGATCCGCGCGCCCGCCGCGGGTAGCGCGCGGTCGCCACCGCGCGGCGGTGAGGCTCCCAGTCACCCGGGTGGCTGCGCGGGCCCAGCCGGGAGTGGCGCCGTCGGCCCTGCCCCGTGACACGCCGGGGCGGCTCCGCTTGCGGATTCGAACACGTGTTCGGCTAGAGTTCACCACGGACGCGCCACGAGCCCCCACAGGCCCCGTTCTGTGGAGGCTCGCGGATACATGTCAGTGGTCCGGCATACCGTCGTCCACGAGCCCCGGAGAGGGGATCCCGTCCACGAGGACCAGCCCTGAACACCGCGGCCCACCGCCGCCCGAGCCGGAGAAGAGACCATGCCCGCAGCAACCCAGAACCAGGATCGATCCAAGGCCCTGGCCACCGCCCTTGCCCAGATCGACAAGTCTTTCGGCAAGGGCTCCGTCATGCGCCTGGGCGATGACAGCCGTCCTCCCGTGGCCGTCATCCCCACCGGCTCCACCGCGCTCGATGTCGCGCTCGGGATCGGTGGCCTGCCCCGTGGCCGCATCATCGAGATCTACGGCCCCGAGTCGTCCGGTAAGACCACCGTCGCCCTCCACGCCGTCGCCAGCGCCCAGAGGGCCGGCGGGAACGCCGCCTTCATCGATGCTGAGCATGCCCTGGACCCGGTCTACGCCAAGGCCCTCGGGGTGGACACGGACAACCTGCTCGTGTCCCAGCCGGATACCGGGGAGCAGGCCCTGGAGATCGCGGACATGCTTATCCGCTCCGGCGGCCTGGACATCATTGTCATCGACTCCGTGGCCGCGCTGGTGCCCAAGGCGGAGATCGAGGGGGAGATGGGGGACTCGCATGTCGGCCTCCAGGCCCGCCTCATGAGCCAGGCGCTGCGCAAGATCACCGGTGCCCTGTCCGCCACGGGCACCACGGCTATCTTCATCAACCAGCTGCGCGAGAAGATCGGCGTCTTCTTCGGCAGCCCCGAGACCACCACGGGCGGCAAGGCCCTCAAGTTCTACGCCTCCGTGCGCATCGATGTGCGCCGCATCCAGACCCTCAAGGACGGGGACCAGCCCGTGGGCAACCGCACCCGCGCCAAGGTGGTGAAGAACAAGATGGCCCCGCCCTTCAAGCAGGCCGAGTTCGACATCCTCTACGGCCGCGGCATCTCCCGCGAGGGCGGCCTGCTGGACCTGGGCGTGGAGAACGGCATCGTGCGCAAGTCCGGCGCCTGGTTCACCTACGGCACGGACCAGTTGGGTCAGGGCAAGGAGAACGCCCGCGCCTTCCTCGCGGACAACCCCGCCCTGGCCGATGAGATCGAGCAGAAGATCCTCGCCGCCCTGGGGATTGGGGAGGCCGGGCGCAAGGCCCAGGAGGAGGCAGCGGCCCGGGCGGCCGCAGCGGAGGCCGATGCGGCGGCAGCGGCGGCCGAGGCCGCCCTCGAGGCCGCCGCGGGGACGAAGGCCCCCGCCAAGGCCGTGGGGCGCGGCTCGGGCAGGGGCTCGGGCAGGGGCGGCGCCAAGAGCAGCGCCAAGAAGTCCGCCGCCCTCGATATCGACGCCGCTTTCGGTGAGGACGCCGGTGGCTTCTGATGCCCTGGCTCATCCCTGACGAGCATCAGGAAGAGGTCGAGGCGGCGCGGGAGATCGTGTTGCGCCGCCTCGACCGCGCCCCCGCCTCCCGCGCGGCCCTCGCCGAGTTGCTGGAGCGCAAGGAGGTGGATCACCGCGTGGCGCAGGAGGTCCTCGACCGCCTCGAGGCCGCTGGCCTCATCGATGACGGCGCTTACGCCGCGACTCTTGCGCGCACCCGCTTTGCTGAGAAGGGCGCGGCCCGGCGGGCCATCGCCGCTGAGTTGCGGCGCAAGGGCCTGGGGGAGCGGGCGATCAGCGGGGCCTTGGCCCAGATCAGCGGCGACGACGAGGCCGGCGCCGCGCTCGCCCTGGCCCGCAAGAGGCTGCGCGCCACGCGCGGGCTCGATCCGGTGGTCCGTCGGCGGCGCGCCCTGGCGGCGCTGGGCCGCAAGGGCCACTCCCAGGCCGTGGCCCTGGATGCCTTCGAGCGAGCCCTGGCCGAGGAGGCCCGGGAGGGCCAGGGCCCCGACGGTCACTGAGCCGGTCGGCCGCCCAGCGCGGGCCGGCACGACCGCGCCGACCGGCGCCGTCCGCACCCACTGGCGCGGGCAGGACGCACCACTGGGAGGAAATGGCGCCACTCGGTGGGCAGGCCGTCGGCAGCCCCGGTGGCGCCCACGCCTATTCCTGAGCCGCCGCGGCCAGGGCGCTCCAGGCGGCCAGGCCGCAGGCTGTGAGCACGGGCGTCGCGCCCGCGGGGCCCATGCCCGGCGCCAGGGTGGAGGCGCGCTCGGCGATCATCTCCCACAGGTCGATGGCGTCCTCAGCCCCGCAGAACACCATCAGGCAGTCCGCCTCGCCCACGCGCTCTCGCGCCAGGATCACCGTGTGCCCACAGGCGGTGGCCCGCACAGCCGCCCCGTCGCGCAAGCGCCGCAGGAGGCCGGGGCCGCAGAGCACGTCGGGCCCGCAGCCCTCCCCGCCGGGGGCATTGTCCTCGGGCAGCAGGGCGGCGGGCATCCCCGCCCCGGACTCGACGACGCCGCGCATGACCTCCTCCGCTCGGGGCCCCGCCACGGCGATGAGCGCGATCGACTCCGTCGCGTCGATGATGCCCTCCCACCGCGGGATGGCGCCATGGGCCGTCCCTATGGCGCTGCGTCGGTCGGCGGCGCTCGTGACCACGAGGAACTCCTCGTCCCCCAGCCGGTAGATGGTGGCAGGAGCGGCGTCGGCCGCTAGCCGGGCCCGCAGGGCGCGGCCAACGGGGAGGGAGGAGGCCGGGCCGGCCGAAGCGGGGCCGTCGGGGTCGGCGCCGGTGAGCGCAGCATCGAGGGAGGCGCCCGCCGCGGGGCCCTGCGCCTTGAACGTGCCCAGGTGGGACAGGTCGAGGATGCCGGCGCAGCCCCGCAGCGCCTCCAGCTCGCCGTCGCCGGGGGCGTAGCGCAGCGGGACCTCCCAGCCGTCGCGGATGGTGAAGGTGGCGCCGAGCGCCTCGTGAATGCCGTGCAGGCAGGCGCGCCGCGCCCTCGCTGCTGTTGCCATCGTCGTCCCCTCCTCGCCTCGCCCCCGGAGGTGCCTTCCCCCAATCGTAGTGGGCGCCGCGACGATCGCGGCCCCTGCCCACCCGGCCTGGGATCCGGGAGGGCAGGGGCCAACGCTATCGGGGAACGGTCGGGGGGGGCTGAGTGGAGCACCGGCTCAGCCCTTCTCCTTCGAGGTCTTGAACAGGAGGTTCACCTGCTCGTTGTACTCGTTGAGGGTGGAGGCCGGCACGCGGTTGACGTAGACGTCCGCGACCCCCGGCTTGATGATCGCGTTCACGTCGGCGCCGAAGTACGTCAACGGGAAGTAGAACGTTCCGCCGTTGTTCTCCTCCAGGTAGCTGGTGAAGGGCTTGGTGGGCAGCCCGGTCTTCTCGAAGACCTCTACCGCCTTCTCAGTGGAGGCCGTGATCGCCGGGAAGACGATCCCGTAGGAGGCCACGATGTCCTGCGCCTCCTGGGTTCCCAGGAAGGCCACCCATTTCGAGGCGCCCTCGATGTTCTTCGAATTCTTGACGATCGAGTCGCCCAGGCCGTTCATGAGGGAGACGGACTTGCCGTTCGGCCCCACCGGGTGGGCGACGATGCCGACGTCGATCTCCATCTTGGCGTAGGTGTTGAACATCCAGGCGCCGGCGACGCATAGCGCGATCGAGCCGCTGGCGAGCTGCACATCGGTGCCGTTTCCCTTGGCGAACGTGCCGGCAGGGGCCATGTAGCCCTTGTCGATGAGCCCGAAGTACCAGTCGAGGGTGTCCTGGAACTGCTTCTCGTCGTAGCGGTAGCGGGTGCCCCAGGTCTCCTTATCCGTGTAGTGCCAATCACCGACGCTGCCTGTGAAGGGGCTCCACTGGGTCTGGCCGTCCGAGGAGCCCTCATCGGCGATGCCGGTGGCGTAGACGGCCACGTTCTTGGGGTCGAAGCCCGGCTCGTCGCCGCGCACGCCGTTCTTATCAATGGTCAGGCGGGCGAGGACCCTCTCGAAGCTGCCGCCGTCGGTGAGGTTCCAGGACCATCCCTCCAGGTCCTTCTCGCTCAGGCCGGCGTCGGCGAGCATGGCCTTGTTGTAGAAGACCGCCTCGGTGTCCCAGTCCTTGGGGCAGCCGTACTGGTGCCCGTCGTCGCCCTTCCACAGGTCGATGAGGCCGTCCTGGAAGGCCTGGGTCTCCACGCCGGACCACGCCGGCTGCTCATCGAGGGGGAGGAGGATGTCCAGATCCACGAACTGGGCGAACTTGGCGATGTGGTCGGTGAAGACGTCCGGGGCGGTGTCGGCGATGAAGCCCGCGGTGAGCTTCGTCCAGTAATCATCCCAACCGATCTGGGTGATGTTGACAGTAATGCCGGTCTTGGCCTTGAAGGCTTCGGCGCAGGCCTGGTAAGCGGGCAGCTGCGCGGAGTCCCACAGCCAGTACTCCACGGTGTTGGGGTCCGAGCCTCTCGATCCGGAGCAGGCTGCCAGGGTCATGGCGGCGGCCCCTGAGGCCAGGCCGCACAGGAGGGAGCGCCGCGAGAGCGCCGAGCGCAGGATGGGGAGAGAGGGGGTCGTCATCTGGTGCCTCACTTGATGCCTGTAAAGCCGATGGAGTTGACGATGCGCCGGGCGAAGGCCATGAACAGCAGCAGCATCGGGAGGGCCGCCACGAGCGTGGCCGCCATGAGGCCGGACCAGTCCGGGCCGGTCTGGGGCGCCTGGGACTTGAAGACCGCCAGCGCCACGGTGAGCACCCGGGAGGAGCCCGAGTAGGAGACCAGCAGCGGCCAGAAGTAGTCGTTCCAGGCCGTGATGTAGGTGAGAATCCCCAGCGTGGTGATGGGCGCTTTCGCCATGGGAAGGATGAGGGTGAGGAAGACCCTCGTCTTCGAGGCCCCGTCCAGGAGGGCCGCCTCCTCCAGCTCCCGGGGGATGTTCATGAAGAACTGGCGCAGGAAGAACACCGCGAAGGGCGTCATGAGCATCGTCGGCAGCGCCACGCCCAGGAGGGTGTCGATGAGGCGCAGCTGCTTCATGAGCACGAAGTTCGGAAGCAGGGTGAAGATCGAGGGCACCATGAGCGCGGCCAGGAAGATGGCGAAGACGGCATCGCGTCCCTTCCAGCGCAGGCGCGAGAAGGAGTAGGCGGCCATGGCAGAGAAGAACACCTGGCCCACCGTGACCAGCGTGGACACGATGATCGAGTTGCGCAGGTAGAGCCAGAAGTTGATCTCCGCGCCGGAGCCGCCGTCGGCGATCGCCGCCTCGGTGGACTGCATGCCGAAGACCCTGGCGAAGGCCCGGAAGTTGAGGTCCACGGGCAGGGGGTTGGCGGGATCGGCGTAGATGCCCGCGTTGGAGGACAGCGCGGTGCGCAGCACCCAGTAGAAGGGCAGGAGCGTGAAGGCCATGATGAGGGCCATGGCGACCCAGGCGGCGACGCGACCTGCCGAGACGCGCTTCTTGGGGGCGCTGCGCCTCTTGGGGATGCTGTCCGCCCCGGCCCTCCCGGGTGCGGCTGAGGGGGTGGTGACAGTGGTGGTCATGGTCGGTTCCCTCTCAGTTCAGATCGGTCTCGCCCGCACGGGTCATGCGGTACTGCAGGGCGGTGATCGCCGCCAGGATGAGGAGCAGCCCGACGGCCATCGCGGAGGCGTAGCCGAACTGGAAGCGGCTGAACGCCATGTCGTACAGGTAGAACTGCAGCACGCGGCTGGCGTTGACCGGGCCGCCGGCGGTGGTCACGGAGACCGTGTCGAAGACCTGGAAGGAGCCGATCACCGTCATGATGAGGACCAAGGCGAGGATCGGGCGCAGCAGCGGCATGGTGATGCGCCAGAACATCGTCCACTCGCTGGCGCCATCCACCTTGCCCGCCTCGTAGACGTCCCCGGGGATCGCCTGGAGGCCGGCGAAGATGAGCAGCGCCGTGTAGCCCACGTGCCGCCACACGTTGATGATGGCGATCGTGGGGATCGCCAGCGAGGAGGAGAAGAAGTCCACGCGGTCGCCGAGCACCGCCTCGATGACCTGGTTGGAGATGCCTAGCGTGTTGTCCAGCAGCCACAGCCACAGCATGGCGGCCACGACGTTCGACACGAGGTAGGGGGTCAGCACGATGGAGCGCACGAGCGTCGACTGGGTCAAGCGCTGCATGAGGACGGCGATGACGAGGGCCAGCACCGTCTGCAGGCCGATGTTGATGACCACGTACTCCAGGGTCACCCGAACCGCGTTCCAGAAGATCTTGTCCTGGACCATGCGGGAGTAGTTGGCCAGCCCGTTGAAGGAGGCCGGGGTCAGCAGGTTGTACTCGGTGAAGGACAGCCAGATGCCCCGCAGCAGTGGCCAGATGTAGAAGGCGAGGAGCCCGATGCCCGCGGGGGCGATGAAGGCCCATCCCAGGCGGGCGTCGCTGCGCGGCCTCGCGCGCAGTCGTGGGGCCGATGAGGCGATGGTGGTCATGGTTCCTTCCAGATCATCGTCGAAACGGATAGGGGGCAGGGGCGAGTCAGATGGAGGGGGCCGGGGACGACGACGGCGAGCAGGCCCTGCGCCCCAGCGCCGGCCGCTCGCGGGTCGGCGGGTCAGTCGACGGCGGTGGCGCGCACCAGCACGAGGTGGTCGGGGTGGAGGATCGGCAGGGCCAGGCCGGTCGTGGACAGGTACGAGCCCGGCAGGGTGACCGGCTCGTACATCCACCTCGGGCGCAGGGACAGCTCGGGGTACGACGGCGCCGCGAGCTCGATCCGGTAGCGGCGCCCCGGGTCCAGGCCGGGCAGTGGCCGGGGGGCCGTCGGCCAGGAGATGGTCTGCCCCAGGCAGGCGATCTCGTAGACCGCCTCGGAGCCATCGGCGGCCACCACGCCCTCGATCCGCAGGGCGTCGTCGTCGGCCAGGTCCGCGTGGACCGTCAGGCCCGAGTGCAGCAGGGGGCGCAGTTCCTTGTGCAGGGCGATGATCGAGGCCAGGCGCTCGCGGTCGTCGTCGTCGGCGCTGGTGAGGTCCCATTCGACGCCCATGTGCCCCCATAGGGCCGTGCCCGCGCGGAAGTCGAGGTCGAGGTCGCGGAGCGTCGTGTGCGCGCGGCCGTCGCCCACATGCGTGCCGACGAGCTCGGGGGGCAGCAGCAGCATGGTGCCGCGCTGGATGTCCTGGCGGTCATGGGCGTCGATGGAGTCCGAGGCCCACACCCGCTGGGCGCGCTCCATGATGCCCATGTCGATGCGGCCGCCGCCGCCGGCGCAGGATTCGATCTCCAGGTCCTCGAAGCGCTCGCGCAGGGCGTCGAGGAGGCGGTAGAGGGCGAGGGTCTGGTCGTGGACGGCCGCTCCGCCGCGCCGGCCGGCCGTGGGGGAGGCCGCCTCGTGGCCGACGGCCACGAGCGGGGAGTTGTGGTCCCACTTGATGTAGGCGATGGAGTAGCGCTCCACGAGGGCGCTGATCGACTCGAACAGGTAGTCCCAGGCGCCGGGGGCGCACAGGTCCAGGACGCGCTGGTTGCGGTGCTCGGGAGCGCCCCCCGCCCCGTCGGACAGGATCCAGTCCGGGTGGGCGCGGGCGAGCTCGGAGTCCACGTTGATCATCTCCGGCTCGAACCACAGCCCGAACTCCATGCCGAGCTCGTGGACGCGATCCACGAGAGGGCCCAGGCCCTCGGGCCAGGCCTCGGCCGAGACCCGCCAGTCGCCCAGGCCCGAGGTGTCGTCGCGGCGGGAGCCGAACCAGCCGTCGTCGAGGACGAAGCGCTCGATGCCCACGTCCGCGGCGAGCTCGGCCAGGCGCGTGAGCTTGTCGAGCCGGTGGTCGAAGTAGACGGCCTCCCAGGTGTTGAGCAGCACCGGCCGGGGGCGCTGAGGGTGGGAGGGCAGTGAGCGCAGGAAGGTGTGGGAGCGGTGCGCCAGCGCGTCCAGGCCCTCGCCCCAGGAGAAGACCGCCCACGGGGAGGTGTAGGACTCCCCCGGGGCCAGGATGACCTCACCGGGGGCGAGCAGCTCGCCGGCGCCGATGAGCGCCCTGCCCTGGGAGGGGCTCATGATGAGCGAGCGTGTGGAGCCCGACCAGGCCAGGTGGACGCCGTGGACCGTGCCCGCGCGCCAGCCGAAGCCGGCGCGCCCGGCGGCGAGCCAGGTGGTGGCGTCGTGCCCGGGCCGGCCCTCCCAGGACTCGCGCAGGTGCGTGCCCGCGGTGAGGCGGTGGCGCTGGAGGCGGCGCTCATTGATGTGGTGCCCGGACATGTCCAGGATCTCATCGGCGCCCTGGGGGAGGGGCAGCGCGGGAGTGATCTCGTCGACGACGAGGCCGCTGGCCAGCTCGAGGCGCCCGCCCGGCTCGTTGGTGACCGTGGCGCGCACGCGCACGAGCCCGGACTCCTCCAGGCGGATCTCGCTGACGATGCTCACCCCGTGCGCCTCATCGACGGCCGTCGAGACGACGATGGGGGTGGTGGGAGCGGCAGGCCCCTCCCCGGCGGCCGGTGGGTCCTCGGCCCACCACTCGTGGTCGACCTGGGTGGGGTGGAAGGAGAAGGCGGTTCCGTCCACCCGGTGCAGGCCGATGGCGGGGCGGGCCGACCAGCCCAGGCTGGCGTGGGGGAGGATCGGCAGGTCGTTGCAGATCCAGGCGGAGTTCGCGCCGAGCGTGGTGGCTGACGCGCGGCCGGCGTCCTGGAGGTCGCTGCCGTCGAGGGGGCCGAGATCGGCCCCCCAGTGGCGCACCACGGGGAAGCGGTCCACGGGGGTGTCCAGAACAAGGGAGGTGCCGCCGGAGCGGAGGTGGAGGGTCATCGTCGTCCTTCCGGGCCCGAGGGGGCCTCCTGGCGGTCCGCGACGCCGCGAACCATTCCTTTCAAGATGAAAATAAATGGGTGGTGATGAGGTGTCAAGACCCTGCTCACATGGAGGGAGCCTCGGGCGCCGGGAGGGCGCCGGGGCGCCCGGAGGGTGCCGGGGCGCGCGTCCCGTGGGGGAGCCGGGCGCCGGTGTGGCAGGATTCCCCCGGCGGACGACGAGCGCATGGGGGAGGAGCGGGCATGGAGGCCACCGCTGCCGCGGGACCGGCATCGAGGGTGCTCCTGCGCTTGGCGGCCGCCGGTCCCCGGACCCGCACGGACCTGGCCGATCATCTCGGCCTGTCGGCGCCCACGCTCTCCCGCGCCGTGCGCCCGCTGATCGAGGACGGCCTGCTCCTGGAGGATGAGCCGTCCGCGCCGACCGCCGCTGAGGCCGGGCGCCCTGCCAAACGCCTGCGCCTCGCGCCCCGCGCCGCCGCGCTGCTCGGCATCAAGCTCACTGCCAAGGACCTTTACGCCCAGGTCATCGACCCGCTCGGCTCTCCGCTCGTCGAGGTTTCCGAGCCCCTGGCCGCGCGGGATCCGGACGGCGTCGTCGAGCAGATCGCAGGGCTCTCCCGGCGCATCGAGCGCTCCACCGGGATGGCGCTGTCCGGCATCGGGCTGTCGCTGGGGGCCAGCGTGGTGGATGGCACCACCATCGCAGTCGCCCCCTTCCTGGGGTGGCGGGATGAGCCCATCGGGGAGCGGCTGCGGGAGGCCACCGGGCTCGACGCCATCGTGGCCAATGATGTGCGCGCCTTCACCCACGCCGAGGCCTGGTTCGGGCTCGGCCACGGCGTCGATCCCTTCGCCCTGCTCACCATCGGAGCGGGGATCGGCTGCGGCCTCGTCATCGGGGGGCGCACGATCGCCGGGGCTCACGGCGCCGCCGGCAGCATCGGCCATCTTCCCCTGCGTGAGGAGGGCCCGGCCTGCGAGATGGGCCACGTGGGCTGCGCCCGGGCGCTCGCGGCCGCGCCGGGCATTGCCCACCAGGCCTCGGAGGTGCTCGGGCACCATGTGTCCCCGGAGGAGATCGTCGGGCCCGCGGGGCTCACCGAACTCGCCCGCGATCCCCAGCTGGCGGGCGTCCTCGAGGCCGCCTCCGACGCCGCCGGGAGGATTGTCGGCTCGATCGTGGCCCTCGTCGATCCTGAACTCGTCGTGGTCTCCGGGGAGTCGGTGGGGCTCGTTGAGGCGCACCGGCAGGTCTTCGACGCCGCCGTGGAGAGATCCCGCCACTGGTCCGCGCCGCCGCCGCGCATCCTCACCCGTTCCTTCTCCTTCGGCGAGTGGGCGCGTGGCGCCGCCGCTCTGGCCATCGAGCCGTGGACCCGCGCGGTTGAGGCCGGCCTGAGGGGCTCCAGCGCCTAGACTGCCTGGCGATGACTGCCACGATGACCACTCCGATGAGCGCCGCCGACGCGCGCGCCCCGCGCACCTACCACGTGCGCACTCTCGGCTGCCAGATGAACGTCCACGACTCCGAGCGCATGGCCGGGCTCCTCGAGGCCGCGGGCTACGTGAGCGCGGACGACGTCCCCGCCGCCGCGGCCCGCGCCACTGAGGCCGGCGACGGCGGCGCGGATGTTGTCATTGTCAACACCTGCTCTGTGCGAGAGAACGCCGCCACGCGCCTGTTCGGCAATCTCGGCCAGCTGGCCGCCGTCAAGCGCGAGCGCCCCGGGATGCAGATCGCCGTCGCCGGGTGCCTCGCCCAGCAGATGGGACAGGGGATCGTGGACAGGGCGCCGTGGGTCGACGTCGTCTTCGGCACCCACAACCTTGACGCTCTGCCGGCCCTGCTCGAGCGCGCCCGCCACAACGCGGCGGCCGCCGTCGAGATCGAGGAGTCCCTCAAGGTCTTCCCCTCCACCCTGCCCACCCGCCGCGAGTCCGCCTACGCCGCCTGGGTCTCCATTGCCGTGGGCTGCAACAACACATGCACCTTCTGCATCGTGCCCTCCCTGCGCGGCAAGCAGCGCGACCGCCGACCCGGGGAGGTCCTGGCCGAGATCGAGGCGGTCGCGAACCAGGGCGCCATCGAGGTCACGCTGCTGGGCCAGAACGTCAACTCCTACGGGGTCGGCTTCGGGGACCGCGGCGCCTTCGCCAAGCTGCTGCGCGCCGCGGGGGGAGTCGAGGGCATCGAGCGGGTGCGCTTCACCAGCCCCCACCCGGCGGCCTTCACCGACGACGTCATCGAGGCCATGGCCTCCACCCCCGCCGTCATGCCCAGCCTCCACATGCCGCTGCAATCCGGATCCGACCGCGTCCTTCGCGCCATGCGCCGCTCCTACCGCTCCGAGCGGTTCCTCAGGATCCTTCAGCGCGTGCGCGCCGCCATGCCCGAGGCGGCCATCACCACCGACATCATCGTCGGCTTCCCCGGGGAGACGGAGGAGGACTTCCAGGCCACGCTCGACATCGTCGAGGAGGCCCGCTTCGCCTCCGCCTTCACCTTCGAGTACTCCCCGCGCCCCGGAACGCCCGCGGCGGACCTGGAGCCCGTGCCCGCCGAGGTGGTTAAGGACCGCTACCGCCGCCTGGACGAGCTCGTGCGGCGCATCACCCATGAGGAGAACATGGCCCAGGAGGGCCGGGTGATCGAGGTTCTCGTGGCCGAGGGCGAGGGGCGGCGCGACGCCGTCACCGCCCGCGTCTCGGGGCGCGCCGCGGACAACCGCCTCGTCCACGCCGCCCTGCCCGCCGGGCTGTCCGCTCACGACTACGCGCAGGGAGCGCCCCGGCCCGGGGATATGGTGACCGTACGTGTCACCCATGGCGCGCCCCACAACCTCATCGCCGACTCCGCCCTGTGCGGGCGGGCGCTGAGCGAGGTCGAGCGCGCCGCCGGGGAGGCCCGCTCCGCCGGGGATCGCGCCTGGTACGACGACGGGCCCTCCCTGTTCGAGGTGCGCCGCACCCGCGCCGGCGACGCCTGGGAGCGCCGCCAGGCCCAGGCCCATGCCGCGCCGGAGTCTGACACCGCCCCGGTGAGCCTGGGACTGCCCACCCTGCGCGTGGGCGCGTCAGGACCCGCTCGCTGAGGAGGCGGCGGTCCAGATCGGGACGGGACCGCGAGGCCGTCTTCGTGGTCTCCGGATCCTTGCGGCCCCGGTGCCTGTGACAAGGGGCCACTCGTCCAGACCTAGGACGAACTCTTCCCCATTGCGGCCCCGGTGCCTGTGGCAAGGGGCCACTCGTCCAGACCTAGGACGAACTCTTCCCCATTGCGGCCCCGGTGCCTGTGGCAAGGGAGTCTCCTCAGGGGCCGTCGCTCGGAGACGAGCGCGAGGATCGCCGCGGCAATGATGATCGCCATGACGATCCTGCTCTGGGAGACGCGCTCATGGGGGCGTGCCGGGGCTCTCATGGCACGCGGATCAATCGCGTGCGCGCAGCCATAGCCTCGGCGAGCGAGGGAGCCGCACTGACCGGTGCGCATTGCGCCGACTGGTGCGGATTGCGCCGACTGGTGCGGGGAACACCGACTGGTGCGGGGAGGACGCACCGCTGGGTGTGGATGGCTCCGCTCGGGGTGGATGGCTCCGCTGGGTGCAGATGGCACTGCTCGGTGCGGATGGCGCCGACTGGTGCGCATTGCGCCGACTGGTGCGGGGAGGACGCACCGCTGGGTGCAGATGGCTCCGCTGGGTGTGGATGGCTCCGCTCGGGGTGGATGGCGCCGCTGGGTGCGGATGGCACTGACCGGTGCGGATTGCGCCGACTGGTGCGCATTGCGCCGACTGGTGCGGGGAGGACGCACCGCTGGGTGCAGATGGCTCCGCTCGGGGTGGATGGCTCCGCTGGGTGTGGATGGCTCCGCTCGGGGTGGATGGCACCGCTGGGTGCGGATGGCTCCGCTCGGGGAGGACGCACCGCCAGCCGCGGATACCCCCGCCGGCCGCTTGCGGCGCGACCGGCTGGTCAGGCGGTGAACAGCGAGCCGGGCAGGCCCCGGGAGACCTCCGCGCTCCCGTCAGCGCGCAGGACGGCGCACTCGAAGCGCAGGCCCGAGGCTGCCAGCTCCTCCGGGCGAGTGAGGAAAAGCGCGGTGGATAGCCCGTCCGCGGCAGCGCAGGTCTTGGCGATCGCCCAGGTCGCCGTCATCCGGGCCGCCGGCCTGCCGGTGAGGCCGTCGAGGATGTGATGCAGGCCGTCGCCCCACGCCCGACGACTGGTCCCCGAGCCGGCCACCGCGCCGCGCGCGATCTCCACGGCGCCGACCACGCGGGTGCTATCGGCGGGATCCTCCAGCCCGATCCTCACCGGCTCGTCGGCATGGACGAGCACGTCCCCGCCGGCGTCGACGACGAAGTCCTCCACACCCGATTCCAGGAGCAGCGCCCCCACGAGGTCTGCGAGGAATCCCTTGCCGACCGCGCCCACATCCACCAGTGCGGGGCGCTTGAGGATGAGCGCGTCCCCCTCGTGATGGGCGAGCTCCCCCCACGTTCCCCGGCCCGGCGGGCCCAGGTTCGTCACCGACCCGGCGCGCACGGTGAAGGAGTAGGCGGGGTCGTAGCCGAGGGCGACCAGGTCAGCGCCCACCAGCGGATCGATCCGGCCCCCGGTGGCGGCGTGAAGGCGGTCGTACAGGTCCAGCATGGCCCCTGCCCCCTCCGGCAGCTCCAGGCGGATCGGCCCGCCGCCGAGCCTCCCGTCCGCGGCTCGGCTGATGAGGGAGTCGGCGCGGAACCTCGACCACGTGCTCTCGAATCCCTCGACCAGCGATATGACGCCCCGGCGCGCCTGGTGGGGAAGTGGGTCACGGCTGCGGATCGACCACACGGAGCCCGTGGCCGAGAAGACCCAGGCCCCGGGCCCCGTCATGCCCGGTCCGGGCCTCTCAGGGAGCTGCTCGGCGGACGATCGCGACATATCAGACATCCTAGATGAATTGACCTTCGCTCGAAGGTGAGCCTACCCTGCGTGACGAAGGTCTAATTTGTGAAGAAACCATGCGCGAGGTCGGTCGACGGCCCCGGCGACGTCGAAGGATCCGCCTCATGCTCCTGCCCCCCGGCCCTCCCCATGGCAGCGCCATGCTCCTGCCCGCGAGTCATCGGGATGCTCCGAGCGCGGCTCCCGCCCGCCTGGTGGCCGCCCTGATCGCGGCACTGCTGATGCCCCTGCTGATCTCCTCGCTGACCTCCTCCCTCGCGCCGGCGGCCGCCGCCCCGGCCCGCGAGGCCACAGCCCCGACCGACTACTCGACCTGGTCCGAGGTCGCCGGCGCCGTGGGGGCGAAGATCGACTCCGCTCTGGCCGATTACTCCTCCGGCAACACCACCGGGGCGGCCGCCGACTTCCAGAGCGCGCTCAGCTTCGACTACGTGGCCTCCAACATCGGGGAGGTCATCTCGGCGCGCATCGGGCAGGACGCGGCCGCCGAGCACCAGAGCGCCTTCGCCACCCTGAAGAAGAACGCCCTGGTGAAGGGCAACGACGACTCCCTCGCCGCGGGCTCCGCCGCCCTCAAGGCCTCCATCGCACAGGCGGCGACGACTCTTGACGCGATGAGCGACCTCGCCGGCCCCCGTGACTACGCCGCCGCCAAGACGGCCACCATCCAGGCGCAGCGCGAGCAGATCCAGGCCAGCAAGAAGCAGGTCAACTCCGGGCGCGGCGAGCGCTCCTGGGCCGAGGTGGCCCAGGAGATGAGTGCCCTCATCCAGGAGGGCGTCTCCAAGGCCAGGGCGGGCGACGGCGAGGGCGGCGCCGAGAGGGTCAACAAGGCCTACTACGGCTACTACGAGAAGCTCGGCTTCGAGAAGACCGTGCTGACGGCGATCTCGGGGGATCGTGTCTCCAAGGTCGAGCACCAGTTCAAGGTGGTCCGCAAGACCATGCTCGCCGGCGAGGACCCGTCCGCCGCCGCGGCTGAGCTCATCTCCATGATCAGCGAGGACGCCGCGGTGCTCGACGGAGGGGCGGCGGCATCGGTCAACCCCGTCAAGGCCTTCTTCACCAGCTCCTTCGGCCAGGCGCTCCTCATCCTGCTGCGAGAGGGTCTCGAGGCCATCCTCGTCGTCGCCGCCATCATCGCCTATCTCCTCAAGGCCGGGATGAAGGACCGGGTCAAGCACATCTACGCCGGCATCGTGCTCGCCCTCATCGCCAGCGGGATCGTGGCGGTCCTGTTCAACCTCCTCTACGACTCCGCCTCCTCCCACCAGGAGATCCTTGAGGGCGTGGTCGCGCTGGTCGCCATGCTCATGCTGCTCGGGACATCCAACTGGATGCTCTCCAAATCCTCGGTGGCGTCTTGGAACGCCTACATCAAGGACCGCACCCGGGCCTCGGTCTCCAACGGCGGCTTCTGGGCCCTGGCCATGCTCTCCTTCCTCGCGGTCTTCCGCGAGGGGGCCGAGACCGTCCTCTTCTACCAGGCGCTGTTCGCCATTGACCCGTCCGGCTCAGCCTCCATCTGGCAGGGATTCGCCGTGGGGGCAGCCATCCTCGTCGTCGTCTTCCTCCTCATCCGCTACACCAGCGTGAGGATCCCGCTGCGCCCGTTCTTCGCCATCACGAGCGCGCTCATGGCTGTCCTCGTGGTCGTCTTCGCCGGAGGGGGCGTGCACGCCCTCATCGAGGGGGATGTCGTCCCCGCCACCTACCTGCCCGGCTGGCCCACCCACGACTTCCTCGGCCTCTACCCCTATCGGGAGACCCTCGCGGCTCAGGCGGTCATGGGCGGGATCGTCATCGGCCTGGCGGTCGCATCCGTCATCAAGCGCCGACGCGAGGATCGGGCCAGAGTCGCCGCCGAGGGAGCGGATGGCGATGAGACCGCCCGCACCCCTTGAGGGGAGACCCTCCCATCATGCTCCCCGGGTGATGCCCGGGGCCACAGGGCGCCACCGGCGCCGAATCCCGCACCCTGAGAACATTAGGAGCATCCCATGCGCACCAAGACCGCACTGACCCGCCGCGGCGCGATCGCCGTCGCGGCCACTATCTCAATGGCAGGAGCCCTGGCGGCCTGCGGCTCCGACAAGGAGGCCGCCTCCTCGGGCTCGTCGGCGAAGGCCTCCGGCGGCGCGGCGTCCAAGGACGCGGCCTCCAAGGACGCGGCCGCGGACTCCGGAGCCGGTTTCGAGGAGTACCCAGTCGGCTCGGATAAGCAGATCGAGGAGCAGGCAAACGTCGCCGTCGTCTACTTCCAGCCCGTGGACATGAAGCCCGCCGGCATGGCTCTGGAGGCCGCCAAGGCCAACTTCCACCTCGAGGCCGACATCTCCGCCCTGGAGTCCAACACCCTGGGCTACGGCTCCGGCGACTTCATCCCGGGCCTGACCGTCGACTATGAGATCACGGACAAGGCGACGGGCGCCGTGGCCAACAACGGCCAGGCCAAGGGCACCTTCATGCAGATGAACGCCTCGGATGGCCCTCACTACGGTGCCAACATCGCCCTGCCCGACGCCGGGCAGTACGTCCTCAAGCTCACCGTCCACAGCCCCGCCGAGAACGGCTGGGTCCTCCACTCCGACCCCGAGACCGGCGTCAAGGGCGACTTCTGGACGGTCCCCGCCGAGCTCAGCTGGGACTGGGACTACACCCCCATGGAGTGGTGAGGGCCGTGGCCGGGTAGCGGGGGAGTCGCGCGCGGGGGAGTCCCGGCGCGCGTCAGTCAGACCCCTCCTGGCGCGCGCCGCCCCTCCCGCCCCTCCGCCCCCGGGCCCCGCCCATTCATCGCCCTCTTCCGCGCAACGATCGAAGGATCCCCCATGCTCGAGCGCTTCGCCGCCGTCGTCGGCGGGATGACCCTGCCGTTCCTGCTCTACGCCGCGCTCGCCGTCGTCCTCGTCCCGCCGCGTCCCGAGGGGTGGCCCCTGACTAGCCGGGCCCGCCTGGGCGCCTCCGCGCTCGGCCTGGGCGCCGGAATCGTCTTCGCCTGGCTGCGGGCCTCGGCGGCGATCACCTCGCGCACGGCCGTCAACATCCCCGCCGTGGCCGCCACCGTCATCGCCGATGGGATCCTGCTCATCGTCCTGGCGGCCCTCGTCATCCGCCCCCGATGGGGGCATAGCGGATGGACGGCCGTGGTGGCCAACGCCTCCGCCTGCGCCGTCCTCGCCCTGGCCTTCTTCCGCGCCGTCCCCGAGATGATCCTCCAGCTCACCGCCTTCATCAAGCCGGGGGAGGAGGTCCTCTCCTCGCAGATGCTGCTGCGGATCCTCGGCTTCTCCGTCGGCTGGGCGGCGGTGGGAGTCCTGGCCTTCATCTACTACAGGGCCGCCCGCCGCGCCCCCGTCCCCCTGGCCCGGACCGCCGTCCTCGTCCTCGTCGCCATCGTCGCCCTCCTTCACGCGACCACCCTGGCGCGCATGCTCCACTCCACCAGGCGCGCCAGGCTCAGCGGCAAGGCCTTCCGGGCGATGATCTGGGTGACGAACAACGACGAGGGCGTCATCCTCATCGCCGCCGCCGCGGTGCTGCTCATCCCCATGGTCGTCGCCTTCCTGGCGACCCTGCGCAGGATCCCCGAGCAGGGCAACCCGGCCCTGCGCCGCCGGGAGATCGCGGGGCGGCGCCGCACCAGGCGCTGGGTGATCGCCTCCGGGGCGGGGCTGGCCGCCCTCGTGGCCACCCGGACCGTCCTGGTCAGGATCATCAACGAGGTTCCGACGCTCTCCGATCCCGAGCCCTACACCGTCAGCGAGGGCGCGGCCCGCATCGACCTCGCCAAGATCGCGGATGGCCACCTCCACCGCTACGCCTACACCGCGGCCAAGGGCACCGAGGTCCGATTCCTCGTGATCCTCAAGAACGGCGGCTCCTACGGCGTGGGCCTGGACGCCTGCATCTCCTGCGGACCGGCCGGGTACTACGAGAAGGACGGCAAGGTGATCTGCAAGCGCTGCGATGTGGCCATCAACCCCGCGACCATCGGCTTCAAGGGAGGGTGCAACCCCATCCCGATCGACTTCACCGTCGACGGCGGTTCTCTCACCATCACCACCGATGCCCTTGAGGCCTCCGCCGAGGTCTTCGCATGAGGCCGTCGCCCGACGCCCTCGATGCCCCCGCCACCGCCATCCGGGAAGGAATGGGCTGATGCTCCTCATGCGCATCATCCATCGCTCGTTCACGCGCCAGCCCCTCAGGCGCGGCCTCATCGCCCTGACCGTGGCGCTGTCGACCGCGATCAGCGTGGCGATGCTCGGCGTCGTCCTCGACGTCGGGGACAAGTTGAACGCCGAGCTGACCGCCTACGGGTCGAACATCGTCGTGGCCCCCAAGGCCGATGCCGTCGTGTCCAGCCTCTATGAGACCTCGGGGGAGCAAGAGGCCACCTCCTACCTGCGTGAGGACGAGCTGCCCAAGATCAAGACGGTCTTCTGGGCTTACAACATCGTCGACTTCGCCCCGCTGCTCAACAGCCGCGCCCAGGTCTCGGCCAGCGGCTCCGGCGCCTCCAACTCCATGACCGTGACGGGCACCTGGTTCAACAAGGAGCTCGCCCTGCCCACCGGCGAGAGCACCGAGGCGGGATTGACCACCATGCGCTCGTGGTGGAAGCTCACTGGCTCCTGGCCCCGCGACGACGCCGACGAGGCGATCATCGGCGCCACGGCGGCCTCCGAGCTCGGGGTGTCCACCGGCGACACCCTCACCCTCACCACGGCGACGGGGAGCCGCGACCTCACCATCACCGGCGTCTACACCTCCGGCGATGCCGACGACTCGCGCATCCACGCCCCCCTCGATCTCGTCCAGGGGCTCAGCGGGCATGAGGGGCAGGTCGCTAAAATCGAGGTCAAGGCCCTGACCACCCCCGAGAACGAGCTCAGCCGCAAGGCCGCGGCCAATCCCAAGTTGCTGTCCCCCGCGGACTGGGAGACCTGGTACTGCACCGCCTACCCCTCCTCGATCGCCTACCAGATCAGCGAGGTCATCACCGGTTCCGTGGCCAAGCAGGTCCGGCAGGTCGCCGCCGTCGAGGGCAACGTCCTGCAGAAGACGCAGGCCCTCATGATCCTCATGACCGTCCTCAGCCTGGTGGCGGCCGCGCTCGCCACCGCCTCCCTGACCACCGCCTCCCTGGTGGAGCGCACTGGTGAGTTCGCCCTCCTCAAGGCCATCGGGGCCTCATCGGCCTCGGTGAACAGACTGATACTGGGGGAGACCGCCGTCGTGGGGGTCATCGGCCTTCTCGCGGGCAGCGCCCTGGGAACGGGGCTGGCGCAGATCATCGGGAAGGTCGTCTTCGACTCGGGGATCACCATGCGCCCCATGGTGTTCGTCATCGTCGCGGTGCTCGTCGCGCTCGTGCTCGTCGCCGCCACCGCCTCCTCGATGCGGGCGATCCTGCGGATACAGCCCGCCACGGCCCTGCACAGGAGATGAGCCCGATGACCGCGACTCCCACGACGCCCGCGCCCTCCCCGAGCCCGGCGCGATCCGGGACCGATCGCCGTGCCCCGAGGCGCATGACGAACCGGAGGATGTTCGCCACGATGCTCATCGGCGCCATGTCGCGCCGGCGCTCGCGCGCGCTCACGGCGATCCTGTCCTCCGCCGTCGGCGCGGCGACCCTGTTCTGCCTGGCCGCCATCTGCCTGGCGGTCCCGGCCCAGGTCAGCGCGCAGATCCGCCAGTTCGGGGCCAATCTCATCGTCGTGCCCATCTCCGAGAAGGGGGCGGCCCACAGGGTCTCGGACGCCGATGCGCAGGCGATCACCGCCGCGGCGGCCCGGGCCAGCGGGACCCCCGAGTCCGCGCTGCGCACGGCCGCCTACCGCTATGAGACGGTGCGCATCAACAAGTCGCCGCATCTCGCCGCCGGCATCGACGTCGACGCCGTGCGCGCGCTCAACGGCCACTGGGAGATCCAGGGGGAGTGGCCCACCTCGGGCAGGGTCCTGGTCGGCAAGGACATCGCCGACTCGGCGGGGTTGTCGGTCGGCTCGGTCCTGACCGTCGACTACCTGTCCAGCGACAGCCTCTCCCTGACGGGAGGCGCGGCCCCGAGCGCCCCCGCCCCGCACTCGACCCACGGCTCGCACTCGACCCACGGCTCTCATGCCCACGGCTCCCACGCCGATGGCTCGCATGCCCACGGCTCCCACGCCGATGGCTCGCATGCCCACGGCTCCCATTCCCAGGCCTCCTCCGGGGTTTCCAGGGAGTGGCGGGTGGCCGGGATCGTCGACACCGGTGGCGAGGAGGATGACATCATCTATGCCACCAGCGCCGACATCGACGATCTCACCGGCCAGTCCAAGCCCGGCTACGACGTCATCGAGATGTCCGTGAGCACCGACTCCACGGATATGGCCACGATCGCCGATTCGATCCAGGCCAGCGCCGACGGTGTCCGCGCCCAGCCGGTGGCCAAGATGACCGCGGGCACCGCCCGCATCATCACCATGCTCGACACCCTGTTCTGGGTGGTCTGCCTCATCGTGCTCGCCCTGACCCTCATGGGGGTCTCCACCACCATGACCGTCATCGTCGCGGAGCGGCGCAACGAGATCGGCCTGCGCAAGGCCCTGGGGGCCACGGGGCGCGCCATCTCGATGGAGTTCTACTCCGAGGCCGCCATCCTCGGGCTCATCGGCGGCGCGCTCGGGATGGCGGCCGGCCATGGCCTGGCCCAGGCCGTGAGCACCAGCGTCTTCGACGCCCCGATCCCGTTCTCCTGGTGGCTGGCCTCTCTGTGCGTCGCCCTCACGGCGCTCGTGGCCATCATCGCCTCCATCGCCCCGGTGCGCAGCGCCTCGCGCATCGATCCCGCCGTCGTCCTGAGAGAGGAATGACATGCTGCTCACGCTCTCGAACGTCTACAAGACCTACGGGGACCTCCACGCCCTGGAGGACCTCAGCCTCACCGTTGAGCGGGGGGAGTGGCTCTCGATCGTCGGCTCATCGGGCTCGGGCAAGACCACGCTCATGAACATCATCGGCTGCATGGACACCCCCACCCGGGGCGCGGTCACCCTCGATGGGCGCGAGCTCGGCCGCCTGAGCGCCTCCCAGCTCACCGACATCCGCAAGAACGTGATCGGGCTGGTCTTCCAGCAGTTCCACCTCATCCCGCACCTGACCGCCATCGAGAACGTCATGGTGGCGCAGTACTACCACTCCATGACCGATGAGAAGGAGGCCATGGCGGCGCTCGACGGCGTGGGCCTGGCCGATCGCGCCAAGCACCTGCCCTCCCAGCTCTCCGGCGGCGAGCAGCAGCGCGTGTGCATCGCGCGGGCCCTCATCAACCACCCCGAGATCGTGCTGGCCGATGAGCCCACCGGGAACCTCGACGAGGCCAACGAGCAACTGGTGCTCGACATCTTCGCCCGCCTCCACGCCGAGGGCACCACGCTCATCGTCGTCACCCATGATGCCCATGTCGCCTCCTGCGGCCAGCGACAGATCCTGCTCAACCACGGGCGCCTCGTGGGGGAGAGGATCAACGGCGACGGGGCACGCAGCGGCCGCAGGGCATCGGACATGCTGGACTTCGCCTCCGACGGCGCCGAGCGCCATGATGGGGAGGATCATGATGGCACCGGCCAGCACGACCGCGACCAGGAGGGTGAGGACGAATGATGAGCGCGCGCGCACGGGGGGACGACGGGAGCGGCGGGAGCGCCGGAGCGGCCCGGAGGGCGCTGTCCCTGACCGGCGCCGCCATGGCGGCGCTCTCCCTGGCCGCCTGCGGCGGCAATGACACCGCCCCGGGCCAGGGCGAGTACGCCGGCCGGGCCCAGGGGGCGGGGCAGGGGCCCATGGCCCGGACGGGGGCGCCGACGAGCGCCTCCGCCCCGCCGGCCTCCCCCACGGCCGGCCCCTACGCGGACGGCTCCTACCGGGACACCCAGGCCTACAGGGGCGTGGATGAGCTGCCCGCCGATGAGTCCATCGACGTCTCCGTGACCCTGAGCGACGGCGCGATCACGGATGTCACGGTCACCGGGCACGCGGGCAACGCCACCTCGGAGAATTTCATCCGGGGCTTCACCTCCAGGATCAAGGGCGCCGTCGTCGGCAAGAGCATCGAGCAGGCGCATGTGACCGCGCTTGCCGGGGCCTCCAAGACCTCCGCCGCCTTCAACGCGGCGATCGACGCCATCGCGGAGCAGGCTCGTGGCTAGCCTTCTGCCGACGGCGGATCGCCCCGCGCCCGGGTTACCCCGCGCCGTGGTGGGGCGGCTAGGCTGGTGCCATGCCCTCTGACTCGGACCCCCGCACGGACACCACCGTCGTCGCGGCGCCGACGCCGGTGAGCGCCGAGCGCATCCTGGAGGCCGCCCACCGGCTGGGCCTGAGGTACTTCGTCGATGACGAGGGCGACGTCGGCATCCCTTGGCGCTGCGTCGTCGTCCACGTCATCTTCCAGGACACGCGCGCCGTCCAGTTGCGCGGTACCTGGCACCGCATCGCCGACACCGAGCACCTCGCCGCCCTGCGCTCCCTCGTTGAGGACTGGAACGCCACCCGCATCGGCCCCAAGGCCTTCCTGACCGTGGGTGACGGGGGGATCGTCCGCCTCCACGGCGAGATCACCTACCCGCTGGACGCCGGCATGACCGACGCCCAGATCGATGACTTCGTCTTCACGGGATGCCGCCTCATCGTCGCCCTCGTGCGTGAGGCCGAGGATGTCTTCCCAGACCCCCTGCGCGGGAGCCTCGAGCCGTGAGCGAGGCCCCTCGGCGGCGCACGCGCCTTGAGCGCCTGGCCGGCTTCATCGCCCGATCGATGGGCAAGGGCTGGGACCGGCGGGCCGGCGCCGCGCGCTCCGCGGGGGACTCCTCGCCCGGGCCCTCGCCATCCTCCGCGCGATCCGCCCCATCGGCGGGATCAGCCCCGGGTGGACCCTCATCCGACTCGGTTGACCCCGCCGACTCGGCGGACTCAGCGGACCCCTTTGGCCGCCCCAACCGCGCCCGCCCCCTTGGGAGCCCCCGGCGACATGGCTCGGAGAACGTCAGCGCGGGCCCAGGTGGCGCGCCTCGCACCCGCAGCGGGGCCCGGGGCGCGCGGGGCTCCGCGCAGCCCGCCGACGAGCAGGTCACCTCGCGCCTGACCCTGGAGCGCATCGAGTCCATGCTCGCTTCGGAGATGTCCTATCGGATCCGCCGCGAGGAGGATCAGGGCCACGCCACCCTCATGGGCAACTGGGACGGCTTCCCCTTCATCATCGAGATCCCCGCCGAGCACGACGGCTGGCTCCTCATCTCCGGGGACTGGGCCGAGCCCGGCCCCGAGGGACAGCGCGACGAGCTCGCATCCGCCGTCAACGACTGGAACCGCGACCGCTACTTCCCGACCGTCGCCATCGTCGACGGCCCCGAGGGCCCCTTCATCCGCGCCATCTACATCACCGACCTGCGCGCGGGCATCACCGACGACCAGTTGCGCCTCCACCTCGACACCGCCCTGGCCTCCTGCACGCAGGCGCTGCGCGCCATCGCCCCTCTCCTGCCCGAGCTGTGAGGCCCACCGTGGCACTCACGCGCATCGCCGTCGTCGGCCCGACGGCGACCGGCAAGTCAGAACTCGCCCTCGACCTGGCCGACGCCCTCGGCGGCGGACCCGCCAGCAGCGAGATCCTGGGGGCCGACGCCTCCCAGCTCTACCGGGGCATGGACGTGGGCACCGCCAAGCTCCCGCTGGCCGAGCGCCGCGGCTACCCCCACCATCAGATCGACGTCCTCGACGTCGCCCAGGAGGCCTCCGTCGCCGCCTACCAGCGGTACGCCCGCGCCGATCTCGCCGCCATCGAGGCCCGCGGCGGGCGGGCCATCATTGTCGGCGGCTCGGGCCTCTACGTCCGCGCCGTCACCGACGCCCTCGACTTCCCCGGCACCGACCCGACCGTGCGCGCGAGCCTGGAGGAGCGCGCCCGCGCCGAAGGCGCCCGCGCCCTGTGGGAGGAGTTGGCCGGCGCCGACCCCCTGTCCGCCCAGCGCATCGATGAGGGTGATACCCGTCGCATCGTGCGCGCGCTGGAGGTCCTGGCCGTCACCGGCCGCCCCTTCTCGGCCACCCTGCCCCGCTACGAGGACGTCGCCCCGACCGTCCACCTGGCCCTGCGCCCGCCGCGCGAGGCCCTGAGCGCCCGCATCAACGCCCGCGCCGCCGCCATGTTCCGCCCCGTGGTGGGCCCGGGCATCATCGAGGAGACCCGCGGGCTCATTAGCGCCGGGCTTCGCGAGGGACCGACGGCGAGGCGCGCCATCGGCTACGCCCAGGCCCTGGCCGTCATCGACGGGGGGATCAGCGTCGAGGAGGCCGTCGCCGCCACGGCCGCCGACACCCGCCGACTCGCGAGCCGCCAGCTCAAGTGGTTCCGCCGAGACCCGCGCATCCACTGGATCGACATGCGCCTCACCCCTGATGGGGCGGTGCTCGACGGCGAGCGGCAGCGGGTTCTCGACGTCGCGCTGGGGCTGGTCGGGGCCGCGGATTCCGGGCAGCCCCAGCCCGTCGCATAGGGTGGGCGCATGACCACCTCGACGCGCAACGGCCTGGCGGGCCACGAGCTCATCAAGGGGCGCGCGGCGGGCGACGACCTCCTCATGCTCGTCGATCCCGACTGCGATGTCCCTCTCACTGCCGCGGACATCGCCGCTGTGTGCGACCGGCGCGGCGGCATAGGCGCCAGCGGGCTCGTGCGCGTCGTGCGCACGGCGAGCCTGCCCGGGGCCGAGCGCTTCGCCGAGGCCGTGCCCGAGGCGGAGTGGTTCATGGACCACTACAGCGCCGATGGGGCCGTCGCCGGGGCATCCCCCAGCGCCGCGCTCCTGCTCGCCCAGACCCTCATCGCCGAGTCCTTGGCCGTGATCCTTGAGGGCGCATCGGTGACCATTGGGACGCGCGGGGGCGCTCGCACCGCCACCAGGATCGGAGACCTGTGGGCTGTGGACATGGGGCCCGCGCGCCTGCCCTCCCGCCCCGAGCCCCCCGCCGGCCCCGCCGGGGCGGACGAGGACTGGCCCGGTTGGGATACCGCCGTCGCCATCCCGGGGATCGACGGCCCCCGCGCGGGCCTGAGCGTCACCATGACGGGCGCCGCGGCCACCCACATCGTCATCGCCCTGGCCGACGAGGCCGAGCTCGACGCGGCGAGCCCCGAGGGGGCCATCGGCCCCGGCGGGGCCGTGCGCTACGAGCCCGAGCCGTCCGCGCCGGTGGCCCTGGATGCCGTGGTCCCCCTGGGCGAGGAGGCCGACCCCGCCACTGGGGAGCCGATCGGCGTGGCCCGCCTGAGGGCCCTGGGCCGCTCGGAGGGGGACGCCCCCTCCACCGCGATGAGTTGCTGCGCCGTCGCCGCCGCCCTCCACGAGTGGGAGGGCGAGGGCGCCCCCGAGTCCTACCGCCTGCTCGTCCCCGGCGGGGAGGTCGGGGCCCACGTGGGCGCAGCCCCGGGGGGAAGCATCATCCTCACCGGCCTGGCCAGCCTCATCGCACGGGTGGTGGTCCTATGATCGGCCACGACCTGCGCCAGGTCGCCACGACCGGCCTCATGCTCTTCGCCCTGTTCTTCGGGGCGGGCAACCTCATCTTCCCGCCCTCCCTGGGCGCCTCCAGCGGGGACGCGGTGGGCGTCGTCGTCATCGGCTTCATCGCCACCGGGGTCATCCTGCCGCTCCTGGGCGTCATCGCCGTGTCCACCTCCGGGGAGGGGATCCTCGGCCTGGCCCGAAGGGTCGGGCCCCGCTTCGGGCGCGTCCTCCCGCTCGTCGTCTACCTGTCCATCGGCCCGCTCTACGCCATCCCCAGGACCGCGATCGTCTCCTACGAGCTTGCCACGAGGCCGCTCCTGGAGCTCGCCGGGATGCCCACCGGCCCCGTGGCCCTGGCCCTCCACGCCGTCGGGTTCTTCGCCGTCGCGCTCGCCCTGTCCCTGCGGCCCTCGCGCCTGGCCGACCGCATCGGCAAGTTCCTGACGCCCGCGCTCCTCATCCTCATCGCGGTGCTGTGCGCCGCCGCCATCATGGCGGGCCCGGTGATCGATCGACCCGCCACCGGCGCCTACACCACCGCGCCGCTGGCCGCCGGGCTGACCCAGGGCTACCTCACCATGGACGCGCTGGCGGCCACTGTCTTCGGGATCGTCGTCATCACCACCCTGCGCGCCCAGGGGCTGAGCACCGACAGGCAGATCCTGTGGGGCACCAGTGGCGCCGGGGTCATCGCCGCGATCTGCCTGGCGGCCGTCTACGGCAGCCTGGCGCTGCTGGGCATGCACGCCGACGGGGATCCCGCCGACGGCACCTCGCTCCTGCGCGCGGCCGCCGCCGACTCCCTCGGGCCCACGGGCACGGTGGTCTTCGCCCTCGTCGTGGTCCTCGCCTGCCTCTCCACCGCCATCGGGCTCATCTCCTCCTGGGCCGGCTACGCCAACACCGCCTGGCCCCGGATCGATTTCCGCGCCCAGGCCATCGGCTGCTCCGCCGTCGCCCTGGCGCTGACCAACCTGGGCTTGAGCGCCATGATCGTCATCATCTCGCCGGTCACGCTCCTGCTCTACCCCATCGTCATCACCCTCATCGTCGTCACGCTCATCGACAGCGCCGCCCCGGGCCATCTGCACTGGACGTATCGGGTGCCCGTGAGCCTGGCCGCCGTCCTCGGCGCCGTCTCCGCCGCCGCGGAGACCGGCTGGTCGGCGCCCTCCGACCTCCTCGCGCGCACCGGAGCCTGGGACAACTCGATCGGGTGGGTCCTGCCGGTGGTCATCGTCATCGCGCTCTCGATCGGCGTGGATGTCGCCACCGGCCGGTGGAGCCGCCCCGCCAGCGACACCAGCGACGTGCCCGACGAGGTCCGGAGGGCCATCGCCTCGCAGTACTGAGCCCCGGGTCCTAGGGTGGGCTGGTGACACCCAGCGCCAGCGACTCCCCCCACCCCGCCGCTCCCGCGGCCAGTGGGTCGGGGCCGATGGACCGCCAGCAGAAGGAGATCCTCTCCGTCCTGCTCATCGCTGCCTTCATGTCCCTCCTGGCCGTCTCCTCGGTCAACGTGGTCCTGCACGCCATTGAGACGAGCCTGCGCGCCTCTACCTCCGCGCTCCAGTGGGTGGTCTCTGGATACGCCCTCGTCTTCGGGATCCTGCTCGTGGCCGCGGGGCGCGCCGGGGACGTGCTGGGCCGGGGCTGCCTGCTCGTGGCTGGCCTGGCGGTCTTCGGCACCGGCGCCCTCCTCTGCGGCCTGGCGCCCTCCCTCCTCGCCCTCAACCTGGCGCGCCTGCTCATGGGCGTGGGCTCGGGCTTGCTGAGTCCCCAGGTCACCGGGATGATCCAGCAGTACTTCGTGGGTGAGCGGCGCGGGCGCGCCTTCGGGATGTTCGGTGGGATGGTGGGCGTGTCCGTCGCCGTGGGGCCGGCCATGTCCGGCGCGCTCATCGGGGCGCTCGGCCCCGAGGCCGGGTGGCGCGCCTCCTTCCTCGTCAACGTGCCCGTCGCGCTCATCGGCGTGGTCGTCGCGCTGAGGGTCCTGCCCGCCTCCGCCTGGGCCCCCTCCACCACCACCGCCGCTCCCGGCCCCCGGCGCTCCGGCGCCTCCGTGAGCACCAGAAGGCCCCGCGCCGACTTCGACCCCGTGGGGATGATGCTCCTGGGCCTGGCGACCCTCCTCGTCATGCTCCCCTTCGTTGAGCGCTCCGACTCACCGGTGGGCGCCTGGATCTGGGGGAGCCTCGGCATCGGGCTGGCCCTGGGAGCCGGCTGGCTCGTCTGGGAGCGCCGCTACGCGATGCGCGGGCGTCAGCCCATGGTCCACCTGGGGCTCTTCCGCACGCGCTCCTTCGCCGTCGGCACCTTGCTCATCGGCGCCTACTTCACCTCAGTGGCGGGGATCTGGCTCATCATCGCCCAGTACGTCCAGCAGGGCCTGGGCTCCTCCGCCCTCGCGGCGGGCCTGGTGGGGCTGCCCTCCGCCCTGGCCGGGGCCATCTGCGCTCCGATCGCCGGGCGGCACGCGCTGCGCGTGGGGCGCCCCATGGTGCTCATCGGACTGACGCTCGTCATCGCTAGCCTCCTGGCCACGATGCTCGTCGTCCGCCTCCACGCCACCCTCGGCCTGCCGTTCTGGTGGGCGGGCCTCACCCTCATCCTTCACGGCGCCGGGCAGGCGATGGTGGTCTCGCCCAACCAGACGCTCTCCCTCGCCGAGGTGCCCCTCCACTACGCCGGGGCGGCCGGTGGCATTCTCCAGACCAGCCAGCGCATCGGCACCTCGGTGGGGATCGCCGCGCTGACCGGCATCGCGTTGACGACGGCGGGCCGCCAGGGCTGGGACCAGGGCTTCCTCATAGGCCTGGGCGCGAGCGCCGCGATCTGCCTGATGGCGCTCGCCCTGGCGGTCCTCGACCTGCGCGCTGGGGCCGGGCGGCGCGGGGCCGGGCGGCGCAGGGGCGGCGCGGATGGCGGAACTCTCAGCGGCTGACGCGCAGGACCCGGAATCCCTTGGCCGAGGCCTCGCGCGCCACCGCCCAGCCCTGGGACGCGAGCCAGGCGGCCAGCGAGTCCGCCCCCAGGTTCTTGCCGACGACGAGCCAGGCCTCGCCGTCGTCGGCCAGGAGCGGCAGCCAGTCCGTCAGCAGCGCGTGCAGCGCCTCCTTGCCGATCCGCACCGGAGGGTTGGACCAGATGAGGTCCAGGCGCCGCCCGGAGGCGCGCAACTCGGTGAGGAGCGCGCCGGCCGGGGCGGCGCGCACGCCCCCCAGCCCGGCGGCCTCCGCGTTGCGCGCCGTGAGGTCCACGGCGCGCTCGTTGGTGTCGGCGGCCAGGACCTCCGCGGCCGGGGAGGCCGAGCCCAGGGCCAGGGCGATCGGGCCCCAGCCGCAGCCCAGGTCCAGGAAGCGGCCGGTCTCGGGCGGATCGGGCACGTGGTCCAGCAGCACCCGCGTGCCCTTGTCCAGGCGGTCCGCGCTGAAGACGCCGGAGGCCGTGGTCACCTCCACCTCGCGGCCCCGGATCGTGAACCGGTGGCGGCGCTCAGCGGCCCGGGCGGCCGGGGAGGCGGTGAAGTAATGCTGGTCGCTCACGCCACCCAGGCTACCCGCTGCCGAGGAGGCCGGGCGGGCCCGGGGCCGGTCCCGCTCAATCCATGCGCCGCGCGAGCAGGGGAGTGGCGGCCAGCCCCACCACGAGCACGATGAGCACGGGGACGAGCAGGCGCGCCTCGACTCCGGCCGTTGTCGGGGCCACGGCGGCGGTGACGAGCGTGGCCAGGGCGGCGGCCCCCGCCGAGCCCGCCACGGCGGCGGAGGTGGCGGCGCGCGCCTGGCTGATGCCGTCATCGATCTCGGGTGCGGTGATGACCCGCAGCCACGCGTCCTGGTTCGTCAGCCCCATCCCGGCCCCGAGGACCCCGAAACCCGCGTGCAGGCACCACCAGGGGGCGGCGCCGGCCAGGGCCACGATCATGAGCGCGCCCCCGGAGGCGAAGGCGATCCCCGCCAGGGCTGCGCGCCGCCGCAGGAGCCGGGGATCGCGGGCGGGGCGCGCCCCGCAGCGCATCGCGATCACCGACCAGCACACGCCCGCCGTCGTCAGCGCCCAGCCGATCGCGCCCGGGCCCAGCCCCAGCACGTCATGGGCGGCCGGCGCCACCACCAGGTCGATCGTGAAGTAGAGGGAGCACAGCCACGCCAGGGTCCCGACGGCGGCCCTGCGCCCGCGCTCCAGCCGCAGGGAGCCCGCGGGGAAGACACGCGCGCAAGCCCCCACCACGAGGACCATCCCGAGGCTCGCCATCGGCCAGAACCAGGGGCTCGCCGCCCGGGCCGCGCCGATGACGCCGACCCCGCCCGCCATCGCCAGTGCGGGGATCCACGGCGCGCCGTCGTCCCCGCGCAAGCGCAGGTCCGCCGCCTCGTGCGCCATCGCCGCCCGCGCCGCCACGAGGACGGGCAGGTAGCCCACGAGCGCCCAGCGCCACCCGGCGGCGGCGCTCAGGGCCGCGGCGTAGGCGGGCCCGATGAGGGAGGAGACCACCCACATCGCCGATCCCGCCGCCGCGTACAGGCGCCGCCAGGCATCGGGCAACCCAGCCACGAGCACCCCCATCGACACGGTGGCGAGGGCCCCCGCCGCCAGGCCGCGCAGCACCTCGCCCAGGATGTACACCCAGATGGTGGGCGCGAGCGCGCCGATGACCGCGCCCGCCGTGAGCAGCGCGGTCAGAGCCGTCATGAGGGCGCCGGCGCGCCAGCGCTCCAGCATCGCGCCGCCCAGGGGCATCGTGAGGAATGCGGGCACCTGGGCGGCGGCCGTGACCAGGCCGTAGGAGTCGCGGGCGTCGAGGTCGGTGGCCAGCAGCGGCAGGACCGTCTGGTTGATGTAGGTCTGCATCCCCGCCAGGAGCTCGACGACGAGCATCGCCGTCGCCAGATGGCCCAGCCTCGTGGTCAGCAGGGTGCGCGGTGATGGTGGCGGCGCGGGGGCCCGCGTCGTCGGCGATGGGCTCACGCGCCGAGACTAGCGCCGACGAGCGCCGAACCCCCGGGGGAGCGGGCGCGACTGCGCTACAATGCGCCCATGTGGATCACCCGGATGTCGTGACCGGCGGCCAGCAGGCCCCGCCCATGCGGCCGCCCGGACCGACGCGCCGGATCGGTCGGCCCGTCGAGCCCCGCTCCGGGCCCGCCTCACGCGATTCCGAAGGACTCCAGTGACCCACCCCACCCCCCAGACCGCCGGCCGGCCCGACGACGCAGAGGCCGCTGAGGCCCGCGCCGAGGAGATCGTCGCCCGCATCCTCTCCCGCCGGGGGACCGCCCTGGCCTCCACCGCCTCCCAGCACGAGAGCCGCGAGAGCGACGATGGCTCCCTGGAGCGGGAGGCCCGTGCCGCCACGCGGCGCGTCGCCTCCCTGTCCACCGAGTTGGAGGACGTCAGCGAGGTCGAGTACCGCCAGATCCGCCTGGAGAAGGTCGTGCTCGTGGGCCTCGACCTGCCGCGCGCCGCCGGAGGCCCTGCCGGGGCGCAGGACGCCGAGACCTCGCTGGCCGAGCTCGCCGCCCTGGCCGAGACCGCCGGCTCGGAGGTCCTCGACGCCGTCATCCAGCGCCGTGACCACCCCGATCCCGCCACCTACCTGGGCAGCGGGAAGGCCAAGGAGCTCGCCGAGATCGTCTCGGCCGCGGGGGCTGACACGGTGATCGTCGACGGCGAGCTCGCCCCCTCCCAGCGCCGCGCCCTGGAGGACGTCGTGCGGGTCAAGGTCGTCGACCGCACCGCCCTCATCCTCGACATCTTCGCCCAGCACGCCAAGTCCCGCGAGGGTAAGGCCCAGGTGGAGCTCGCCCAGCTGGAGTACCTGCTGCCGCGCCTGCGCGGATGGGGCGAGTCCATGTCCCGCCAGGCCGGCGGGCGCGTCGCCGGGGGACAGGGCATCGGCTCGCGCGGCCCCGGCGAGACGAAGATCGAGCTCGATCGGCGCCGCATCCGCGAGCGTATGGCCAAGCTCCGCCGCGAGATCAGGGCCATGGCGCCCTCGCGCGAGGTCAAGCGCGGCTCACGCCGCCGCGGCCCCATCCCGAGTGTCGCCATCGCCGGGTACACCAACGCCGGCAAGTCCTCCCTCATGAACCGCCTCACCGGCGCGGGGATCATGGTGCAGGACGCCCTTTTCGCCACTCTCGACCCCACGGTTCGCCGAGCCCAGGCCTCCGACGGGCGCGTTTACACGCTCACCGACACGGTCGGCTTCGTGCGCAACCTGCCTCACGAGCTGATCGAGGCCTTCCGCTCCACCCTTGAGGAGGTCGCGGAGGCGGACCTCGTCCTGCACGTCGTCGATGCCGCCCACCCCGACCCCCTGTCCCAGATCGCCGCCGTGCGCACCGTCCTGGCGGAGATCCCCGGCGCCCTGGAGGTCCCCGAGCTTATCGTCCTGAACAAGGCCGATCTCGCCGATCCGATGACGCTCGTGGCCCTGCGCTCCCAGTTGCCCGGGGCCCTGACCGTCTCAGCGCGCACCGGCGAGGGCGTCGGGGAGCTGCGCGAGCGCCTGGAGGAGATGCTGCCCCGCCCGGATGTGCCCGTTGACGTCGTCGTGCCCTACTCGCGGGGCGATCTCGTCTCGCGCGTCCACGCCGACGGCGAGATCGAGTCCATCGAGTACGTCGAGGCCGGCACGCGCCTGGTCGCCAAGGTCAGCGCCCCTCTCGCCGCCGAGCTCACCGGCGCGGCCCTGTGAGCGATCGGGCGGCGGGCCCGCCCGACGGCGCCGAGGGCCCGTGCGCCGCCGCGCTGACAGCGCTGACGGCCCTGGCCCACGCCGTGGACGCCATGGGCGGCAGTCCCCGGGCCGGGCAGGAGGAGATGGCCAGCCGGGTCCACCAGGCCCTGGCCGACGGCACCCACCTCATGGTGCAGGCCGGCACCGGCACCGGGAAGTCACTGGGATACCTCGTGCCCGTGCTCGCCCGCGCCGTCGAGGCGGGGGAGCGGGCCGTGGTCTCCACCGCCACGCTCGCTCTTCAACGGCAGATCCTCACCAAGGATGCGCCCCTGGCCGCCGACGCCGTCCAGGAGGCCACCGGCCGCGCCCCGTCGATCGCCCTTCTCAAGGGCTGGCAGAACTACCTGTGCCGCCACCGCGTGGCCGGGGGCTACCCCGAGGACGACGACGCCGACTCGCTCTTCTCCGCCGCCAGCGCCCTGGCCCCCGCCCGCCTGGGGCAGGCGGGGGCCACCAGCCTGGCCGAGCAGGTGCTGCGCCTGCGCGAGTGGGCCTCCACCACGGGCACCGGCGACCGCGACGACCTCGTCCCGGGGGTGACGGACCGCGCCTGGGCGCAGGTCTCGGTCTCCCGGGCCGAGTGCCTGGGCGCCTCCTGTCCCTTCCACGACGACTGCTTCCCCGAGCTCGCCCGCGCCGCCGCCGGCGAGGCGGATCTGGTCATCACCAACCACGCGATGCTCGGCATCGCCGCCGCCGGCAATCCGAATGTCCTGCCCGAGCACGACATCATCGTCGTCGACGAGGCCCACGAGCTCGCCGACCGGGTCCGCTCGCAGGGGACCGTGAGCCTGTCCGCCGCGGCCGTCATGCGCGCGGCCGCCACCGCCCGCAAGCACGCCGGCGTCATCGCCGCCGACCTGGAGGCCGCCGGTCAGGCCCTCCAGCTTGCTCTGGCCGACCTGCCCGATGGGCGCCTCGAGGCGGGCCTGCCCCAGGCCCTCCACGACTCCCTCATCATTCTCGACGAGGCCACCCGGCGAATGGCCGGCGACATCCGCGAGGCCGCCAAGGCCCGCTCAGGAGACGCCGGCGCGATCGCCCTGGCTCGCACCGCCGTCGCCGACCTCCTCGACGCCGTCGAGCGCATGACCTCGGGAAGCGTGGAGGCCCGCCGGGACGTGGCCTGGATTGAGAGGCCCCGCATGGGCGCCGACCCGCCGCGCCTCCTGCTCGCCCCCATCGACGTGGCGGGCAGGGTCGCCGACACCCTCCTTGAGGGGCGGGCCGCCGTGCTGACCTCGGCGACCCTCGCGCTGGGCGGGAGCTTCGGCCCCATGGCGCGGGCGCTGGGCCTCGCGCTGGGAGGCACCGCGTGGGACGGGATCGACGTCGGCACGCCCTTCGACTACGCCCGCCAGGGCATCCTCTACACCCCCACGCACCTGCCCCGCCCCCAGAAGGGCATCTCCGAGGCCGCGCTCGACGAGGTCCTCGCCCTGACCGAGGCCTCCGGTGGCGGGATGCTGGGCCTGTTCTCCTCCAGGCGGGCCGCCGAGGAGGCCGCCTCCCTGCTGCGCGGCGCCACCGGCCTGACCGTCTACGCCCAGGGGGAGGACCAGCTGCCCACGCTCGTGCGCGCCTTCGCCGAGGACGAGGACTCCTGCCTGGTGGGCACCCTGAGCCTGTGGCAGGGAGTGGACGTGCCGGGGAGGGCCTGCCGGCTGGTCATCATCGACCGCATCCCCTTCCCCCGCCCGGACGATCCCGTGGCCAACGCCCGCGCCGAGGCGGTCAGCGCGGCGGGGGGCAACGGCTTCATGTCCGTGTCCGCCACGCACGCCGCGCTCCTGCTCGCCCAGGGCGCGGGGCGGCTCGTGCGCCGCTCGGACGACCGCGGCGTCGTCGCCGTTCTCGACCCCCGGCTGCGCCGCGCCCGCTACGGTGCCTTCCTGGCCCGCTCCATGCCGGCCCTGTGGCCCACGACCGAGCGAGAGGTCGTCCTCGGGGCGCTCAAGCGGCTCGCGGCGGCCGGGCGCTAGATGAGCGCTGAGACGGGCGGGGGCGCCCCGCTGATGGCGGCTCCGCTGATGGCGCCTCCGCTGATGGCGGCCGAGGGAGGCGACGCCGAGTCATACGGCTCCGGGGCTTAGGGCCGCTGTGGCCCGCCCCTCTTGCGACTAGGCTGGGCCCTGGGCCGAACGGCCCATCCCCGAAGATCTGGAGGTTTTCCGTGTCCGACGCCGCGATCACCAACACCGCTGAAGGCTCCTACCCGACGGGCAAGTCCGGCCGCCCCTCGAAGGTCGCCATCATCGGCGCCGGAGCCGTGGGCTCCACCCTCGCCTATGCCTGCGTGACCAAGGGCGTGGCACGCGAGATCGTCTTGCAGGACATCGCCAAGGAGAAGGTCGAGGCCGAGGCCCTCGACATCGCCCAGGGCATCCAGTTCACCTCCGCGGGCGCCGTCTCCGGCTCCGACGACCCGGAGATCTGCCGCGGCGCCGACGTCATCGCCATCACCGCCGGGGCCAAGCAGAAGCCCGGCCAGTCCCGCCTCGATCTCGCCGGCGCCACCGTGGGCATCATGGAGAAGATCCTGCCCAAGCTCGTCGAGGTCGCCCCGCACGCCATCTTCCTCCTCGTGGCCAACCCGGTGGACGTCGTCACCTACTGCGCCCGGAAGATCACGGGCCTTCCCGACAACCAGGTCTTCGGATCCGGCACCGTCCTGGACACCGCCCGCATGCGCTACCTCGTCTCCCTGGAGACCGGCACCGCCACCCAGAACATCCACGGCTACATCGCCGGTGAGCACGGCGACTCCGAGGTCGCCCTGTGGTCGAGCTGCGAGATCGGCGGCGTGCCGGTCACCCAGTGGGGCAGGACCCTCGACGGCGGCATCTTCGACCAGGCCAAGCGCGACCGCATCGCCTATGACGTCGTCCGCTCCGCCTACCGCATCATCGAGGGCAAGGGCGTGACCAACTACGCGGTCGGCCTGGCCGTGCAGAAGATCATCAGCGCCGTCCTCAACGATGAGCAGCGCGTGCTCACCATCTCCCCGCTGCTGGAGAACTGGCACGGCATCTCGGACGTGTGCATGGCGGTCCCGACGATCGTCGGCCGCGAGGGCGCCGGGCGCCGCCTCGAGCTGCCCCTGACCCTCGACGAGCGCGACCGCCTCACCGCGTCCGCCCAGCGCCTGCGCGAGGTCGCCCGCGGCCTGGGCTACTGAGGCCCCGCGCCCGCAACGCGACGACGGCGCCCCCATCCGGTCATGGATGGGGGCGCCGTCGTCGCGTTGCGGGCGCTCGCTACAGCGCGCGCAGGACGGTGACGACCCGTCCCATGATGGTGGCGTCGTCGCCCGGGATCGGCGCGTAGTCGGGGTTGCGCGGCAGGAGCCACTGGTGCCCGTCCTTGCGGGACAGGACCTTGACCGTGGCCGAGGCGCCGTCGACGTCGTCGAGCATGGCGGCGACGATCTCCCCGTTGGCGGCGTCGGACTGGGCGCGGACCACCACCCAGTCGCCGTCGCAGATCGCGGCGTCGATCATCGAGTCCCCGTGAACCTGGAGCATGAAGAGTTGCCCGGAGCCGGTCAGGCGCCGGGGCAGGGCCATGACGTCCTCGACCTCCTGCTCGGCCAGGATGGGCGAGCCTGCCGCGATCCGCCCCACGAGGGGCACCGCTACGGCCTCCCCCTCGGCCACTCCCGGCAGCATGGGCAGGGCGGCGGCAGTGGCGGGGGAGGGGCTGGTCGGGTCGGGGGCCACCTGGAGCGTGGGCCCCCCAGGGGTGGCGGTGGACGCGAGGGCCCCGGGCTCCTCGGGGACGATGACCTCCAGGGCGCGGGGCCGCTTGGGATCGCGGCGCACCAGGCCGAGGCGCTCGAGTTTGTCGAGCTGGTGCTTGACCGACGACGGGCTGGTGAGCCCCACCCTCTGCCCGATCTCGCGCATCGAGGGCGGGTAGCCGTGATCGACGACGGCGTCGCGCACGGCCTCGTACACCGCGCGAGCGCGCTCATCGAGGCTCGCAAGAACGCGATCGCCGCTGGCCGCGCTGCGAGAGCCCTCAGCGGCCTCGGCGCTGGGGGCGCCGTCCTGGTGGGGGCGCTCCCGCGCGCAGGCTCCCTCCGCCCGCCGGGCGGCCGGCCCCCCGGCTCGTGCCTTCGTGGGGCGGCCGCTGCCGCGGGATGTGCTCATCGCGATCTCCTCGGTAGTGCGGGCGGGCTGCCGGATCGGGCCGGCGCCGGGGCGCCGGGGCGACCACGGGCCCGGTGCGAGCGGTTAAGGGCGCCGGATTCGTGTCAGTGCCCGGTGATGTCCTGTTCATCGTCAACCATACGGCCAGCCCGCCAGTCATTCAAACACATGTTCGAAAAATGCTGGACGTGTCGCGTCGGACTCGCTATTCTTCGAACAGTTGTTCGTCGAACATGTGTTCTAGGAGGTTCCCCGTGAGCGCACTCGCACTCCCGCCGCAGCCGTCCCGCCGCCTGCGGATGGTCACGCCCCTGTCCGCGAGCTCGGCGGCCTCAGCCCCTCGCGCGGAGACTGCCGAGCAGGATGCGCTGCCCGCGCGCACTGCCGGCGTTTCCCGCCGCCCGCGCCTGCGGCTCGTCTCGGGGGTGGATGCCCCGGAGTTTCCCGCCATCGCGGCTCCCGCCGACCTGCGCCGGCGCCCGAGCGCGCCGCGCTCCGCCCGCCCGCGCCCCGCCCGCCCGCGCCCC
>NZ_VWPE01000011.1:0-72688 GCF_009829635.1 Actinomyces sp. zg328 | reverse complement strand
GGAGGAGGCCGCCGCCAAGGCTGCCGCCGCCCAGGCGGCTCTCGCCGCCGCGCCCGCGCCCGCCGCCGCCGCGGCGCCGTCGGCCAAGCCCGCCGTGGACACCGCGCTGCGCGGCAAGACCGAGAAGATGAGCCGCCTGCGCCAGGTCATCTCCGAGCGCATGATCGACTCGCTGCAGACCTCCGCCCAGCTGACCACGGTCGTCGAGGTGGATGTCACCCGCGTCGCCGCGCTGCGCGCCAAGGCGAAGGACGCGTTCCTGGCCGCCAACGGCACGAAGCTCACCTTCCTGCCCTTCTTCGTGCAGGCCGCCACCGAGGCCCTCAAGGCCCACCCGAAGGTGAACGCCTCCATCAACGGCAAGGAGGTCACCTACCACGATGTCGAGCACGTCGGCATCGCCGTGGACACCCCGCGCGGCCTGCTCGTGCCCGTGGTCAAGAACGCCGGGGACCTCAACATCCCGGGCCTGGCCAAGCGCATCAACGATCTGGCCGCCCGCACCCGTGACAACAAGGTGAACCCGGACGAGCTCTCCGGCTCCACCTTCACCATCACCAACACCGGCTCCGGTGGCGCCCTGTTCGACACCCCGATCATCAACCAGCCCGAGGTCGCCATCCTCGGCCTGGGCGCGATCGTCAAGCAGCCGCGCGTCATCAAGGACGCTGACGGTAACGAGGTCATCGCGATCCGCTCCGTGTGCTATCTGGCCCTGTCCTACGACCACCGCCTGGTGGACGGGGCCGACGCCGCGCGCTACCTCATGACCGTCAAGAAGCGCCTTGAGGACGGCGACTTCGCCGGCGAGCTCGGCCTGTGAGGCCCTGAGACCGCTTCGACCGCCTCTTCGGCGGGGGCGGGCCCGCATCACCGCGCGGGCCCGCCCCCGCCGTCGTTTAGGCGCGATCCCGCCGGGTCACCCGGCCTCCAGGACCTCGGCGACGCGCCACGGACCGGGCACGAGGACGAGCACCACCTCGCGCGCGCCCGGGGCGGGCGCCTCATGCGCGCCGTCGTCTCCCGTCCAGGTGGTGGGCCCCTGACTCAGGGACACCCGAGCGCACCTGGCCCCCTCCCACTGCCGGTCCGGGCAGGAGGCGCCCACCATCTCGCTCACGCCGGTCACCGAGGTCGTCAGTCCCGCCACCCGCTCGCCGCCATCCCGGAGGGAGGCCAGCAGCTCGCTGTCGGCGCGCGCGGCGGGCGAGCCCTCGACGGAGGTCAGGGCGAGCGCCGCTTCATCGCCGGAGACCAGGGCGGAGTCCCGCGCCGCGACCAGACCGGTGACGACTGCCTCCAGCGACTCATCCCCCGCGCTCACGGGCGCGACCCCCGGGCCGGCGGAGGGGGCCGGGGCGCCGGCGTCATCGCCCCTGCCCGCCCAGGCCATGACCCCAGCGACTCCCAGCGCGAGAACGGCCCCTCCGGCGGCCAGGGCCGTGGCTTTCCGGCCCAGAGAAAGGCGACCGCCCCCGCCGGAGCCGAGGGACCTCCGCGACGGAACCACCCGAGTGGGGGTGCGCGCCGCTGAGCGCAGCGCCCCCGAGGCCAGACGGGCGCCCTCAGGCAGGTCGATCGCCTCGGGCCATCCGAGTTGCGGGGCGCGGGCGGCCAGGTCCCGCGCGGTGGGCCGCGCCCTCGCGTCCTCCCGGAGGGCGTCGGCGAGCAGCGACGCGGCCTCCCCCCGCGAGGAGGGATCGGCCCCCTGGCACTCCAGGACGAGGGCGGCCAGGGAGTACACATCGGACGACGGCGTCGCGGCCCCTCCCGCGAGCCGCTCCGGGGCGGCGGTCCCCTGCGTGCCCATCTCCATGATCCCGCCGAGCAGGTCGATGAGCACGGGAGCCCCCGAGGAGGCGATCATGACATTCGCCGCCGACACATCCCCATGGACCAGCCCCTCGTCATGGAGGGCTGCCAGGGCCGAGCCCACTCCGTCGAGAAGCGCGGCGCTCTCCCCCCTACCCAGGCGGCCCCGCGATCCGAGGACGACGGCGAGGTCGGCGCCATCGATGAGATCGGTGACGACGGCCAGTCGCCCTCCGGCCAGTGGCACGAGGGAGCGGATCCTCGCGATGCCGCTGTGCCGCAGGTCCCTCAGGGCCGCCAGGCGGCGCATGGCGCGCGCGCCCCGCTCCGGCGGCTCGATGACCCGCACGACGACGTCACGCCCCTCGCCGTCCACGCCCCGGATCGGGCAGCCGTCGGCCCGCCCGTTCCTCCCCAGCGCTTCACCGAGGGCGATCCCCTTGTTGGCCAGGGCGCTCGACTCGGCGTCTGTAATCCCTCCCGGGCCCCGCGAGGGCTCGCCGTCCTCGCGCTGGGCCCGTCGCCACCGAGCCAGCGGTGCCGCGCGGCGCCACGCCGGCGCGGCCTTGGGTGATGAAGTCCTCATGGTCCCATGGTCAGCGGCTGCGGGGGCTGACGGAAGTACCCTGGAGAATCTGTGGATAACTCATCGGATGTTTGCGCCGGCGGACTCACCGACAACTCCCGGCGCCTGGCCCGCGCGCCGCCTCCGCCGGTGCCGGTGGCCTACTGTGGGCCCGTGCAGCGCATGACAGCCGGCGCCCCGGCGCTCCCCATGGACCGCCTGGACATCGATCTGGGCGGCCGCCTCGTCCCCTATGGCGAGGGGGCACGCCTCCAAGATGAGGTCCACGCCTCCGTCGCCTCCGGGGAGCGGCGCTCGACGATCATCGCCCTGGAGCACGAGCCGGTGTACACGGTGGGGCGCCGCACGCATTCCTGGGAGCGCCCAAGCGGGGACGTCGCGGGCCCGGATCGAGTGCCCGTGGTCGACGTCGACCGCGGGGGCAAGGTGACCTGGCACGGGCCGGGGCAGCTGACCGTCTACCCGATCGTGCGCCTGGCTGAGCCCATCGACGTCATCAAGTACGTGCGCGCGCTGGAGGCCGCGGTGATGGAAGTCTGCGCGGAGCTCGGGATCCCCACGAAGCGCGTCGAGGGGCGCTCGGGCGTGTGGGCACCGGGCCGCCCCGACGACCCCCGGGGGCCCTTCTTCCGGGCGGACCGGAAGATCTGCGCTCTCGGCGTGCGCGTGGCGAGAGGCGTCACGAAGCACGGGATCGGGCTCAACGTCAGCCCGGATCTCGATGCCTTCGCCCTGGACCGGATCATCCCCTGCGGGATCGAGGACGCCGGGGTCACCTCCATCACCGCCGAGCTCGGCGGGCAGCCCGGCGCACTCGCGGCGGAAGCGCTCGCCGACGGCGTCATCGCCGCCCTCGAGGCCCATCTCGCCCCACTGCGGGCGGATTGAGCGCGGAGGCGCTGGCTGGAGAATCACATAGGACCTCAATCCCATGATGTCGCACGGGGCCATAAACTATGGGGGCTCGCGCGAACGCACTCAGAAGGAGAGCATGTGGCTGACCCGATCGCCCCCAGGGCCTCACTCAGGACACAGGCGGCCGTCGCCCCCGAGGGGCGCAGGCTGCTGCGCGTCGAGGCCCGCAACGCCGAGACGCCCATCGAGTCCAAGCCCTCGTGGCTGCGCACCAAGGCCGTCGTCTCCGAGACCTATCAGGACGTGCGCGGCCTGGTGCGCGAGAAGAACCTGCACACCGTGTGCGCCGAGGCGAACTGCCCCAACATCTACGAGTGCTGGAACGACCGCGAGGCCACCTTCCTCGTGGGCGGGGAGATCTGCACCCGGCGCTGCGACTTCTGCGACATCGCCACGGGCCGCCCCACGGAGTACGACGTCGATGAGCCCCGGCGCGTGGCGGTCTCCATCAAGGAGATGGAGCTGCGCTACGCCACGGTCACCGGGGTCGCCCGCGATGACCGCCCCGACGGCGGCGCCTGGCTCTACGCCGAGACCTGCCGCCAGATCCACGAGCTCTCCCCCGGCACCGGCGTCGAGTTGCTCATCCCCGACTTCAAGGGGGACCCGGGCGCCCTCGCCGAGGTCTACTCCTCGCGCCCGGAGGTCCTGGGCCACAACGTGGAGACGGTCCCGCGCATCCACAAGCGCATCCGCCCCGCCTTCTCCTACGAGCGCAGCCTGGACGTCATCCGCTCGGCCTCCGAGGCCGGCCTGGTGACCAAGTCGAACCTCATCCTCGGTATGGGCGAGACCCGCGAGGAGATCGAGGAGGCGATGGCGACGCTCGTCGAGGCGCGCTGCGACATCCTGACGATCACGCAGTACCTGCGCCCCTCCAAGCTCCACCACCCCATCGACCGCTGGGTCAAGCCCCAGGAGTTCATCGAGTTGTCCTCCCTGGCCGAGGAGATGGGCTTTGCCGCCGTCATGAGCGGGCCGATGGTCCGCTCCTCCTACCGCGCCGGGATGCTGTGGGGCAGGGCCGTGGTCAAGCGCGGCTGGGAGGTGCCCGAGCACCTGCGCGCCCTCACCGAGCCGACGACCGCGCGCCAGGAGGCCAGCGCGCTCCTCGCTCCCTCCCCCGCCCTGGCCGCCGCCTCCTGAGCCGGCGCGGGGCGGGCGCCGGGCCCCGGAGCCGCTGGACACGGCCGATGATCGACTGACCACCGGGCCGCGCCTGCGGCGTCGTCTATCCTGTTCACCGTGAGCACAGCCCGAAGCCCCCAGCCCAAGAAGAAGCGCCGCCTGGCCGCCTACGCCCAGAACCTCAAGGACGCCTACACCATCTCGCGGCGCACCTACCCGTGGATCGGTTGGGCGCTGATCGGCACCACCACCGCCTCGATTCTCCTGGCGATCGCGATCGCCCTGGGCACCGGTATGGCGGTCTGGTACTGGGTGATCCTGGGGATCATGCTCGCCTTCCTCCTCGACATGATCCTGCTGTCGTGGACGGTGCGCCGGGCCTCCTACTCCCAGATCGAGGGCGTCCCCGGCGCGGCCAAGGCCGTGCTCGATCAGGTCGGCAAGGGCTGGTACCTGGAGGAGCAGCCGGCCGCCGTCAACCCCAAGACCCAGGACGTCATCTGGCGCCTGGTGGGCCGCCCCGGCGTCGTCCTCGTCGTGGAGGGCCCCACGGGCCGCACGCAGCGACTGGTGGCCGATGAGCGCAAGAAGATCAACCGCATCCTGTCCACGGTCCCCCTCCACGTCATCAACGTCGGCACCGATGAGGGCCAGGTCCGCCTCGGGGAGTTGTCGGCCGCGCTGCGCAAGCTGCCCACGAAGCCGACCCGCCTGACGGACTCCGAGATCTCCCAGGTCTCCAAGCGCCTGTCCTCCCTGGGGGCCAAGGGCCTGCCCATCCCCAAGGGCATCGACCCGTCCAAGGCCCGCCCGGACCGCCGGGCGCTGCGCGGCCACTGAGCCGGGCCCGGCCGCCCCGGGGCGCTGACGGCGGACGACGGCGCCTCGGCCGAAACACCAGGGACACACGCGCGGCACCGCCGCGTCATCACCGCTCGACTAGGCTCATTACTTGCCGAACCCGTAGCCGAACCAACGATCGTCGAGGAGCGAGCGCATGTTCAAGGACGCCACCGAGGCACTGGAGTACATCGAGCGGGAGGGGGTCGAGCTCGTCGATGCGCGCTTCTGCGATCTCCCCGGCGTCATGCAGCACTTCACGATCCCGGCGGCGGCGTTCAAGTCCGACGCCCTGACCGACGGCCTCATGTTCGATGGCTCCTCGATCCGCGGGTTCACCGCCATCCACGAGTCGGATATGAAGCTCGTCCCCGATGTCACGACGGCGTTCCTCGATCCTTTCCGCGCCCGCAAGACCCTCATCATCAACTTCTCGATCGTCGACCCCTTCACCGACGAGGTCTTCTCACGCGATCCCCGCTCCATCGCCGCCAAGGCCGAGAACTACCTGCGCTCCACCGGCATCGCCGACACCTGCTTCATCGGCGCCGAGGCCGAGTTCTACCTCTTCGACTCCGTGCGCTTCGACTCCACTCCCCAGGGCGCCTTCTACGCCGTCGACTCCGACGAAGCCTCCTGGAACACCGGGCGCGAGGAGCCCGGCGGGAACCAGGGCTACAAGGTCGCCTTCCAGGGCGGCTACTTCCCGGTCTCCCCCACCGATCAGATGGCGGACCTGCGCGATGAGATGGTGCGGGTCTGCCAGGAGACAGGCCTGGACATCGAGCGCGCCCACCACGAGGTGGGCACCGGCGGCCAGCAGGAGATCAACTACCGCTTCGCCTCACTGCTGACCGCCGGCGATGACATGATGAAGTTCAAGTACGTCATCAAGAACGTCGCCTGGGGGGCGGGCAAGTCCGCCACCTTCATGCCCAAGCCGCTCTTCGGTGCGGCGGGATCGGGCATGCACTGCCACCACTCCCTGTGGAAGGACGGGCGCCCCCTGTTCTTCGACGAGCGCGGCTACGGCCAGCTCTCCGACATCGCCCGCTGGTACATCGGCGGCATCCTCGCCCACGCCCCGAGCCTGCTGGCGTTCACCAACCCGTCGGTCAACTCCTATCACCGGCTCGTCCCCGGTTTCGAGGCGCCCGTCAACCTGGTCTACTCGGCGCGCAACCGCTCGGCGTGCATCCGCATCCCCGTCACCGGCTCCTCACCGAAGGCCAAGCGCGTGGAGTACCGGGTCCCGGATCCGTCGGCGAACCCCTACCTGTGCTTCTCCGCCGTCCTCATGGCCGGCATCGACGGCATCCGCAACCGGATCGAGCCGCGCGAGCCCATCGACAAGGACCTCTACGAGCTCGCCCCCGAGGAGTACTTCGACATCGAGAAGCTGCCCTGCACGCTCGACGCCGCCCTGGAGGCCCTGGAGGCCGACCACGACTACCTCACCGAGGGCGATGTCTTCACCCCCGATCTCATCGAGACCTGGATCGACTACAAGCGGTCCAAGGAGATCGAGCCGCTGCGGGCCCGCCCGAACCCCTACGAGTTCGAGTTGTACTACGACATGTGAGGCAGGCGGGGGCGTGGGCGCCCGCCCCCGGCCGTGACACGCGCAATACCCATTCCATGCAATAGATATGCACCGGAGTGGATAGAGTGGGCCACGGTCATCTACCCCAAGGAGCCTTCCCATGCGCACCAACCCCACCCGGATCATCGCAGCCATCGCCGCGCTCGGCCTGGCCGCCGGCCTGTCGGCCTGCACGAACGCCAACGACCTCGCCACCGGGTCCGCCAAGGCCAAGACCCAGGGCTACGACGTGTCGAGCATTACCAAGCAGGACAACATCGCTGCCCTCCTTCCCGCCGGGGCGCTCGGCGCCGACGGCAGGCTCGACATCGGCGCCGCCACCGACTACGCCCCCGCCGAGTTCCTGGACGCCAACGGCAAGCCGATCGGATACGACGCCGATATCACCAAGGCCCTTGGGAAGGTCCTCGGCGTCGAGGCCACGATGCACTCCGCCTCCTTCGACTCGATCATCGCCAAGGTGGGCACCGAGTACGACGCGGGCATCTCTTCGTTCTCCATCACCAATGAGCGCATGCAGAACGTGGACATGATCCAGTACGTCCGGGTCGGCAGCCAGTTCAACGTGGCCAAGGGGAACCCCAAGGGCCTCGACGTCTCCGACCACCTCAACCTGTGCGGCAAGGTCGTGGGCGTCCAGACGGGCACCGCCCAGGCCGACGCCCTGGAGGCTGACAACCAGTCCTGCGCGGCCGCGGGCCAGAGCGCCATCGACATCCGCTCCTACGACAAGCAGGCCGAGGCGACCTCCGCGCTCGTCGGGAGCACCCTGGACGCCACCTACTCGGACTCCACCGTCGCCGGCTACGCCGTCGAGACCACGAACGGCGCCGTCCAGACCATCGGGGAGGTGGAGGACGCCGCGCCCCAGGGCGTGGTCCTGCAGAAGAACTCCCAGGCCTACGCCGCCATCCAGGCCGCGCTCCAGTACCTCATGGATGAGGGCATCCTCACTGACATCCTCAAGAGCTGGGGAGTCGAGGGCGCGGCCCTCTCGAACGCCACCCTCAACCCAGCCGTATCGGAGTGACTCATATGACGGCCGCAGAGAACAACGCCCTGAACAGTTCTGAGAGCGACGCCGTCGTCCTCAACCACCCGCGCCCGGTGCCCCGGCCGGGGACGTGGATCAGCGCCGCGATCGTCATGGTCCTCGGCGCGATGCTCGCGCACTCGCTGGTCACCAACGAAAGCTTCCACTGGGACCGCGTCTGGTTCTTCTTCCGGGAGGTCCACGTCATCCGCGCCGTCGGGTGGACGATCCTCCTGACCTTCCTGGCCATGCTCATCGGTATCACCCTGGCGGTGACGACGGCGATCATGCGCCAGTCCACCAACCCGGTGCTGCGCGGCGTCGCCATCGCCTACCTGTGGTTCTTCCGCGGCACTCCGATCTACACCCAGCTGGTGTTCTGGGGCGCGCTGTCCGCCCTCTACCAGCACCTGAGCCTGGGCGTCCCGTTCGGCCCCGAGCTGCTTAGCTTCCAGACGAACGCCGTGTTCACGCCCTTCGTGGCCGCGGTGCTGGGCCTGGGCATCAACGAGGGTGCGTACCTATCCGAGATCGTGCGCTCCGGGCTGGGCAGCGTGGACCCGGGCCAGGCCGAGGCCGCCGGCGCCCTGGGGATGAGCAAGGGCCAGATCCTGCGCCGGATCGTCCTGCCCCAGGCGATGCGGGTGATCGTGCCGCCCACGGGCAATGAGACGATCTCGATGCTCAAGACGACGTCTCTGGTCCTCGCGGTGCCATTCACCCTGGACCTGACCTTCGTGACCAACTCTTACGCCTCGCGCACCTACCAGACGATCCCGCTGCTCATCGTGGCGGCGCTGTGGTACATCATCATCACCTCGATCCTCATGGTGGGTCAGCACTACCTGGAGCGCTACTACGGGCGCGGCTTCGATTCCTCGCGCCCGGGTGCCGGTGGCAAGCGGCGCCGCCTGTCGGCGCGTCAGCAGGCCATCCTCGACGCCCACACCACCAAGGCCGATCCCTTCTTGGAGGTCACCCCGTGAGCCAGTCATCCCCCCAGCAGGCCGCCCCGGCGACGGAGCCCAAGGTCCGCGTCTCCGGTCTCCACAAGTTCTTCGACGAGCTCCACGTGCTGCGCGGCGTCGACTTGACCGTCCCGGCGGGCACCGTCACGGTGCTCGTGGGGCCTTCGGGCTCGGGCAAGTCCACACTGCTGCGCTGCATCAACGAGTTGGAGTCCATCGACGCCGGGCGCGTGTGGATCGACGGCGAGCTCATCGGCATGAGGGAGGCCCCCGGCCGCGACGGCAAGCCCGTGCTGCACGCCCTGTCAGACAAGCAGCGGGCGGCGCAGCGGGCCAAGATCGGCATGGTTTTCCAACGCTTCAACCTATTCCCCCATATGACGGCGATCCAGAACGTCATGGAGGCACCCGTCCACGTCAAGAAGACGCCCAAGGCTCAGGCCCGCGGGCGGGCCGCCGAGTTGCTTGAGCGCGTGGGCCTCGCCGAGCGGATGGATCACTACCCCTCGCAGCTCTCCGGCGGTCAGCAGCAACGCGTGGCCATCGCCCGGGCGCTCGCCATGGATCCCGAGCTCATGCTCTTCGACGAGCCCACCTCCGCGCTCGACCCCGAGCTCGTCGGCGAGGTCCTAGCCGTCATGAAGGACCTGGCCCGGGACGGGATGACGATGGTGGTCGTCACACACGAGATGGGCTTCGCCCGCGAGGTCGGCGATCAACTCCTGTTCATGGACGGCGGCGTGGTCGTGGAGCGGGGAGCGCCCGCCGAGGTCCTCGACCGCCCCACCAACGAGCGCACCCGGGCATTCTTGTCCTCCGTGTTGTAGGGGCTCCCCCGGCACGGAGCACCCTTGGCCGCGGAAAACCGCCTCAGCCCGCAAATACCGTCTCGTCCCGTCGTTGCGCCCTCATTCTCGCAGTTTGAGGGCGCAACGCCGGGACGAGACGGTATGACGGGGACGAGGGCGCAACGACGGGCCCGTCATGACGCTCGCCCCCGCCCTCGCGTCACGCAGAGCCGGCACCGCCCCTCCACGCACCGTCATTCCAGTCGAGGAGGCGCCAGCCGGCATCGGGGTCGCCCTCGGCCACCGTGATGCCGGTGTTGCGCAGCGGGTGCTCCGCGACCCACAGCGGATCGGCGCCGCCTCCCAGCGCTGCGCGCAGTGCGGTCCACAGGCGCAGCACCGTGCCGTGGGAGACGAGCAGCGCCGCTCCCCCGCCCCGCTCGTCCTGCCCGCCCTCGGGGGCCGCATGGGCCGAGTGCTCCGCGATGGTGCGCACAGCGCCGTCGAAGCGCGTGATCGTGTCGAGGCCGTCCTCCAGGGAGCCCGGGATGCGCGCGCCCAGCCTGCCCGCCATCCACGCCCGCGTCGTGTCCGCGTAGCAGGCCACCGACCGGCCGTCCGTGGCCATCTCCAGATCACCCGCGAGGACTTCGCGCAGCCCGGGCAGGATCGTTGCCCGCAGCCCCGTGGCCCGCTCGACCGGTTCCATGGTCTGGCGTGCCCGCAGGATCGGGGAGACCCACAGTGAGGAGAGCCCCGCCAGGAGCCCGGCGTCCTCCAGTCTTCCCGGGATGGTGGCGGCCTGCTCGCGCCCGATCTCGTCGAGGGGCTGCCCGGGGAATCCCGTATCGAGGGCCTGCATGACATTGGCGATGGTGCGCCCGTGGCGCACGAGGATGAGTTTCACGGCCTTATCCTGCCAGCGCCGGCACTCGCGGAGAGCGCCCCCAGGCCGTCCCGGGCGCGCCCGGGGCCGCTCAGGACCACGGGTACGGCCCGGCATCGCGGCGCCGGGCGCGCCACCGCGGGGAGGTCGAGCGTGACGACGACGCCCTGCCGGGGGTGACGGCCTGACCCGCTCGACCGGCCTGCCCCGGCGGCGTCCCTCCCGCCGCGCCGGGGGCAGTGGGCCGCGCGCCCTCCGATCCCCGTCGGCTCCACTTGCCCTGCTGCTCCGGCTGATCCAGCAGCCCCGGTCCTCCTCCGGTCGAGCGCAGCACGCGCTCGACGACGGCGCGAGCGTGGCGGGCGCTGCGCCGGTAGAGGTCCTCCAGGTCCCGCTCGCTGCCGCTGGCGAGCCCCAGGAGCCTGCCGACCAGCCTGATGCCCCGCTCGTCGGAGGGCAGGATGTCCACCCTCGCGCCGGAGTCGCGACCCACGCCGAGCACCGTGGCGGCCCGGATGCGGGTGGCCAGGATCCAGGCGCTCATGAGAACGCCGGCGTCATCGACCGGCAGCAACTCGGCCTCGGCGGCCGCCATGAGCGCCTCAAGGGTGGAGGTGGTGCGCAGGCCTCTCACCTCATGGGCGTGGGCGAGCTGGAGGACCTGCGCCACCCATTCGACGTCGGACAGCCCACCGGGGCCGAGCTTGAGGTGCCGGGCGGGGTCAGCGCCCCGCGGCAGCCGCTCGGCCTCCATGCGGGCCTTGAGCCTGCGGATCTGGCGCAGTTCCTCCTCCCCCAGGCCATCGGCGGACCATCGCAGGGGGGCGATGAGGGCCAGGAACTCCTCGCCCAGCGCCGTGTCCCCCGCGCAGGCCCTCGCCCGCAGCAGCGCCTGGCGCTCCCACACCGCCGACCACGAGCCGTAGTACTCGGCGGCTGAGGCCAGCGACCGGCTGAGCGCGCCCTGGCGGCCCTCGGGCCTCAGGCCCGCGTCGATCGCGAGCGGGTGCGGGCCGGAGGCGAGCAGGCGCATCGTGGCGCGGGCCACCTCGTCTCCCTCGCGGGCGGCAGCGCGCTCGTCAACCCCGGTACGCGGGGCGTGGAGGAAGATGACGTCGGCGTCCGAGGCGTAGGTGGTCTCCTCTCCCCCGAGCCGCCCCATCGCGATGACGGAGTGCCGGGCTAGCGAGCCGGTCTGGCCGCCGGCCTCGTCCCGCTGTCCCCGCTGGGCGACAACGAGCCTGATCGCGGCCCGCAGGGCGCCTTCGATGACGGCGTCCGTGGTGTTGGTCAGGATGCGGGCGGTGCGGGCCGGGTTGACGCCGTCGAGGGAGTCGGCGAGGGCCGCCCGCAGCAGCTCGCGGGTGCGCACGCCCAGGATCCTGCGCACGGCCTCGGCGCTGCGCGCCTCCGCCTGGGCGGGCGTGGCCCCCTCGAGGCCGCGGCGGGCGAGAATCCTGGTGATCTCCTCGCGCAGTTGCTCGCCGCTGCGCGGGGCGAGCTCGGCGTCATCGTCGAGCCAGGCGACGGCCTCCGGGCGCTCGGCGAGGCGGTCCGTGGTCCACCGGGCCCCGGAGACCACCTGGCAAAGGCGCTGGGCCGCCACGGGCGAGTCGCGAAGCAGCCCCAGGTACCAGTGGGAGGTGCCGATGTCGTCGGAGAGCCGGCGGAATCCGAGCAGCCCGTTGTCCGGGTCCGGGCCCTCGCCGATCCACCCGATGATCACCGGCAGGAGCTGGCGCTGGATGGCGGCGCGGCGGCTGATTCCCTCGGTGAGGGCCTGGATGTGCCGCAGGGCGCCGTCGGGGTCGAGGTATCCGACGGCGGCCAGCCGGTCCCGGGCGGCCTGCGGGCTGAGCCGCATCTCGTCAGCGGAGAGGGCCGCGGCGGCGCCCAGGAGGGGCCGGTAGTAGATCTCCTCGTGGAGGGCGCGCACCCGCCGGCGGCGGGCCCGGAAGGCGGTGCGGAGGCTGCCGGGATCGGGGATGCCGATCCCCCGGCCGATGCGGCGCAGATCGGCGTCGCGCTCGGGCAGATCGTGGGTGCGACGCAGGCGGTGGAGCTGGGCGCGGTGCTCCAGGAGGCGCAACTCCCGGTAGCCCTCGTCAAGCGCGAGGGCGTCATCGCGGCCCACGTACCCGCCCACGGACAGCGCCGCCAGCGCGTCGAGCGTGGAGCGCACCCGCAGTTCGGCGTCAGCGCGCCCGTGGACGAGTTGGAGGAGCTGGACGGTGAACTCAACGTCCCGCAGGCCACCGGGGCCGAGCTTGATGCGCCTGTCCTCCCCCATCCTCTGGGACTCGCGCTCCACCCGGCGGCGCATGGCGCGGGCATCGTCGACGAAGTGGGGCCGCGAGCTCGCCGACCAGATGAAGGGGGCGATGGCCTCCTCGTAGGCGCGGCCGAGCACCGGGTCCCCCGCGGCGGCCCGCGCCTTGAGGAGCGCCTGGAACTCCCAGGAGGAGGCCCAGCGCTCGTAGTAGGCCACGTGCGAGGCGAGGGTGCGCACGAGGGCGCCGTCCTTCCCCTCGGGGCGCAGCCCTGTGTCCAGGGGCCACAAGGAGGGCTCGGTCCCGGAGGCGGAGGTGGCGCGGCGCAGGAGGCCTGCGATCTCGGTGCCCAGGCGCACGAGTTCGGCCTCGTCGGGCTCCTCGGCGGTCCCGGCGACGGCGGCGGCGGGTCCGACGACATGGATGACATCGACGTCGGAGATGTAGTTGAGCTCGCGCCCGCCGGCCTTGCCCATGGCGATGACGGCGAAGGCGACCCTGCGCGCGCCCGCCCCCACGCCCGCGCGGGCGATGAGGAGGGCGGCCTCCAGCGCGGCGTCGGCCAGGTCGGCCATCGCGGCCCCGACGACACCCACATGGGCGGCGGGGGCGGTTGAGACGAGGTCGTCGGCGGCGATCGCGAGCAGCCGGTCGTAGTACGCGCGGCGCATCGCGGCGGTGGCCGCCTCGATGGCCGCGGGGTCGGCGGGTCCGGCCGGGGCGGGGTGATCGGCCCCCGCGTGAGCGGCGAGGGCCTCGCGCGCGGCGTCGACGAGGAGGAGGGAGGCGTCGGGCTGGCCGGGCGCGTTCCAGGCGCGCTCAGGGCTCAGGGCGTCGAGGTGATCGGGGTGGGAGACGAGGAAATCGCCGAGCGCCTGGGACGCCCCGAGGACCGCGAGCAGCCGATCGGCGTGGGCCCGGGAGCCCCCACCCGCCCCTTCCCGGACGGGCTCGCCGACGATGGCGCGCAGGGCCGTGACGAGGCCGTTGGCGGCGGTCGGGTCGTCCTCCTGGGCCAGCGCCGCGGCCAGGCGCAGGAGCGAGAGCAGGGCCAGATCGGGGTCAGCGGTGTCGCCCAGGGCGTCGATGAGACGGTCCCTGGCCTCGGCGTCCTCCCCGCTCGCGCGGTTGAGGAGGTCCGCGAGCGCCCGGTCCTCCAGGGCCCGCAGGGCGCGGTCGGGCTCGGCGAAGCCGGCGCCGAGGAGCCTACGGCGCGGGCTGGGAGCCGGCACTCCCATGAGCGGGGTCATGCCGCCGGCGCGCCGGCTCTCGCTGGCCATCAGGTCATCCCTCCTGCGCCTCGCTCCCGGGCGACGGCCCGCCTCAGACGCGGCGGAAGAACTGGCCGATCTCGAAGTCGGTGACCTGGGCGTCGTAGGCCTGGTACTCATGCCTCTTGTTGCGCCGGAAGTACTCGAAGGTGTCCTCCCCCAGGGTGTCCGCCACGAGGTCGGAGCCGCTCATCGCGGATACCGCCCGCTTGAGGGACGTGGGCAGGGGCTCGATGCCCAGGGCGTCGCGCTCGCCGTCGGTCAGGGCCCACACGTCGTCCTCGGCCTCGGCGGGGAGCTCGTACCCCTCCTCAATGCCCTTCATGCCCGCGGCGAGGATGGTGGCGAAGGCGAGGTAGGGGTTGGCGGCGGGGTCGAGGGAGCGGTACTCGACGCGCACGGCCTGCGCCTTGCCGGGCTTGTGCATGGGGACGCGCACGAGGGCGGAGCGGTTGTTGTGGCCCCAGCACACGTAGCTCGGGGCCTCGTCCCCGCCCCACAGCCGCTTGTAGGAGTTGACGTACTGGTTGGTGATCGCGGTGATTTCCTTGGCGTGGCGCAGTATCCCGGCGATGAAGGCGCGCCCGGTGGCGGAGAGCTGGTACTGGCCGGCGGGGTCGTAGAAGGCGTTGTGGTCGCCCTCGAAGAGGGAGAAGTGCGTGTGCATGCCGCTGCCGGGCTGGCCGACGAAGGGCTTGGGCATGAAGGTCGCGATGCAGCCCTCCTGGATGGCGACCTCCTCGATGACGGCGCGGAAGGTCATGATGTTGTCCGCCATCGAGAGAGCATCGGCGAAGCGCAGGTCGATCTCGTTCTGGCCCAGGCCCCCCTCGTGGTGGGAGAACTCCACGGAGATGCCCATCTGCTCGAGCATGAGGATGGCGCGGCGGCGGAAGTCGTGGGCGGTGCCGCCGGGGACGTGGTCGAAGTAGCCGGCGTCATCGGTGGGGGTGATGCGTCCCTGATCGTCGCGGTTGACGAGGTAGAACTCGATCTCGGGGTGGATGTAGCAGGTGAATCCGGCGTCGGCGACGCGCGCGAGCTGGCGCTCAAGGACGGCGCGCGGGTCGGTGCGGGCGGGCTCGCCGTCGGGCGTGAGCACGGAGCAGAACATGCGCGCGACGCGGTCGCGGTCATCGCGCCAGGGCAGCATCTGGAAGGTGGAGGGGTCGGGGCTCAGGAGCATGTCGGACTCGTACACGCGGGTGAGGCCCTCAATGGTGGAGCCGTCGAAGCCGATGCCCTCCTCGAAGGCGGCCTCGACCTCGGCTGGCGCGATGGCCACGGACTTGAGCTGGCCGAGGACATCGGTGAACCACAATCGCACGAAGCGAACGTCCCGCTCCTCGATCGCGCGGAGCACGTACTCCTGCTGCTTGTCCATGCCTGCTCCCCATCTCTGATCAGCGCTCGGATCCCGACGGCGGTGCCGGGACGCCCCGACTCTATCGGGAGCGGGAGTCGGCCGGGTTTCGGCGCGCGGGTCGCCGGCGGACCGGTCCGGCGAGCGGCGGATGATGGTGGCGCGAGAGGCCCGGCGGTGGCGGCTAGGCTGGAATCATGGCAACCATGGACTCCCCCTACGCTCCCCCGAGCGCCCTGCCACCGGCCGGCAAGCCGGTGCGCGTCCACCACCTCGCCGCCGCGAAGGCCCAGGGCGAGCGCCTGACCATGCTCACCGCCTATGACGCCGTGACGGCGTCGATCCTCGATGCGGCGGGCACGGACATGCTCCTGGTCGGCGACTCGATCGGCAATGTCATGCTCGGTCATGGCTCAACGCTGCCGGTGAGCCTCGATGAGATGGCCGTGGCCACCAGGGCCGTGGCCACGGCGACGACGCGCGCGCTCGTCGTCGCCGATCTGCCTTTCGGCACCTATGAGGCGGGGCCCGCTCAGGCCTTGGAGTCGGCCGTCCGGCTGGTCAAGGCCGGGGCCAACGCGGTCAAGCTGGAGGGCGGCGCGCCGCGCGCGGCGACGGTCCGCGCGCTCAGCGACGCGGGGATCCCGGTCGTGGGGCACCTGGGCTTCACCCCGCAGTCGGTGAACATGCTCGGCGGCTTCCGCGTTCAGGGCCGCGGCGAGGCCGCCTCCCAGGCGCTGCTGGCGGGCGCCTCCGCCCTCGCGGGCGCTGGGGCGATCGCCCTCGTCCTGGAGATGGTGCCGCAGGACCTCGCCGCGGCCGTCACCGGGGCCCTCGACATTCCCACGATCGGCATCGGCGCGGGGGCGGGCTGCGACGCGCAGGTGCTCGTGTGGACGGATATGGCGGGGATGACGGAATGGAAGCCCCGCTTCGCCCGCGCCTTCGGCGAGGTGGGCGCCGCGCTGCGCCAGGCCGCCGAGGACTTCAACGCCGCGGTGCGCGACGGGTCCTTCCCCAGCGCCAAGGAGAGTTTCGCCTCCTGATCGCGCCCGGCGCGCGCAGATTGGCCGGCGCCCGTCGTGACGCCTCCGCGTCGTGACGGGCGCCGGCCGCGTGGCTCACAGCCCCTCGGGCCGGGTGAAGTCGATGGGCACGATGTCGACGCCGTCGAAGACGCCGCTCATGTCCTCGGTCGGGAACGTCACGCCCTGGTCGCCGGGGTCGAGGGCCCAGTCCAGGAGGCGGGGCGAGCCGCCGGGGGCCGTCGGGTCGACCTCGACGGTGGTGATGGCGCAGTTGGCCATGGGCGCCTTGGAGTAGACCTCCAGGCCGATCCAGCGGGCCATGATCGTCATGATGGTCATGCCGTGGGAGACCGCCAGCGCCTCGGCGTCGCTCCTGCCGGCCTCGGCGTCGGCGCGCAGGTCAGCCAGGATGCGGGCGAGGGCGCCGTCGATGTCGCGCAGGTAGTCGGTGGCGCTGATGCCGCCGGGCGCCCCCTCGAAGCGGCCGGACAGGACCCCGGGCAGCAGTACGCGCGTGGGCAAGGCGGCGATCATCTCGGGGTCGGGTCCGCCGTCGTAGATCCCGTAGTCGTACTCGCGCAGCCCGGTGAGGATGGTGCGCGGGAGCTCGCGGCCCTCGGTGAGGATGTCCGTGGTCTCGACGACCCGCCCCAGGGGGCTGAGGTAGACGCGGGTGAGGGGGTAGTCGGCCAGGAAGTCGCGGGCCAGCGCGGCGCCCTCGCGCCCCGAGGAGGTCAGGGGCGAGTCCGCTGAGCCCTGGGTGCGGCGCTGCTCGTTGAGGACGGTGCGGCCGTGGCGCACGAAGTGGATCTTTGCCATGGTGGCATCGTAGGTCACACCCCCGCCTGGGCAGGGGGGCGTGAGACAGGTCGGACCGCGCGCGCCCGGCCGGGGCGGCGGGCGGGCTGTGCGCCCGCCGCTCGGCTCCTATGCTGGGGGGCATGACTGCTCCGACGCCTCCTGGATCCCCCCATCGCCTCGGCGCCGATCGGGCACCGCGCGGAACCCTCGTGCCCGGCATCGTCGGGCCCCGGCGCGACGTGCCCGAATCGATCGCCCGCCCCGAGTACATGTTCCACGATGGGCCCGAGAGGGTGACGGCCTCGGACATCAAGTCCCCCGAGACCGTTGAGCGCATCCGGGCGGCGGGCAGGATCGCGGCGCGGGCCATGCGGGCCGCCGCGGCGGCGATCGCACCGGGCGTGACCACTGATGAACTGGACCGCATCGCCCACGAGTACCTGTGCGACCACGGCGCCTACCCCTCCTGCCTGGGTTACATGGGCTTCCCGAAGTCAATCTGCACCTCGATCAACGAGGTGATCTGCCATGGCATCCCCGACTCCACGACGCTGGCTGAGGGCGACCTCATCAACCTGGACGTCACCGCCTACGTCGACGGCGTCCACGGCGACACGAACGCCACCTATGCCGTCGGCGAGGTGGATGAGGAGACGCGCCTGCTCATTGAGCGCACCCGCACCTCCATGGAGCGGGGCATCAAGGCCGTCCGCCCGGGCCGCGAGGTCAACATCATCGGGCGGGTCATCGAGGCCTACGCCAAGCGCTTCGACTACGGCGTCGTGCGGGACTACACGGGTCATGGCGTCGGCGAGGCCTTCCACTCGGGGCTCATCATCCCGCACTACGACTCCGCCCCCCGCTACGACACCGTCATGGAGCCGGGCATGGTCTTCACCATCGAGCCGATGCTCACCCTGGGCGGGATCGAGTGGGACCAGTGGGAGGACGGCTGGACGGTGGTCACCCGGGACCGCTCCCGCACAGCCCAGTTCGAGCACACGCTCGTGGTCACCGAGGACGGCGCGGACATCCTCACCCTGCCCTGAGCCTCCCCGGCGCGCGCCTCCCCGCCGCGCGCCCGGCCCGCGGATCGGGCGGGATCAAGGATGGGGAGCGGTGCCCGGGGACGGGTTCCCCGAGAACAGCGCCGATACGGCGCCCGCCGCACCGGCTGTTCGGTGTAGATTCGACTTATCGGCTGTGGCACCGACGGGACGAGCGCTCGCCGCCGGAGATGTGCCCCATGACGACTCCTTCAGCCAGCATTCCCACTCCCGGAGGTCCCCAATGGCTCTTCGTTTCAACCCACCGCCGAACTGGCCTGCCCCGCCGGAGGGCTTCGTCCCGCCCGCCGGGTGGCAGCCCGACCCCGCATGGGGTCCGGCCCCCGAGGGTTGGCAGCTCTGGGTCGAGGACTCGGGCGGTGCCGCGAGCCCCGTCTCGGCCTCCGCCCCCGGCGCCTCGGACCCCGCCTGGGCCCCGACCCAGGCGGTCCAGACCGGCCAGTCGGGCCCGGTGGCCGACCCGACCGGCCAGTCGGCCTCCGCCCCGTCCGCGGACTACGCCCCCGCCGGGATGCCCGCCCCGATGGGCTCCTCGGCTCCCGGAAGCCCCTACGCCGCGGAGATGAACTACGCTCAGGCGCCCACCCCCTTCCACGGCCAGGCCCAGCCGGTTCCCGGCGCTGGCGGTGGCTGGCAGCCGGTGGACGTGCCCGGCGGCGCCAGCGCGGCCAAGCCCGTCTACAAGCAGTGGTGGTTCTTCACGATCATCGGTGTTGTGGTGGTCGCGCTCATCGGCGGCCTGGTCTGGGCCTTCGCCGGCGGTGACAGCGATGAGAAGGCCGGCGGCAGCACGCAGACCTCGGCGCCCAAGAAGGTGGACGAGCCCGGCCCGAGTCCCACCGGGGACGAGTCTGAGCCGTCAGCCCCTAAGACGGCGGCCTCCACGCCCTCCAGTCCGGCCAAGCCGGCAGGCGGGTCCGAGGGCACCTCGATGGACAACCCCAAGGACACGGCGACGGGCCCGTTGACCTTCCACGCCTCCAAGTACGACTACAACGACCCCAACGCGAGCCTCGATGTGACGTTCGGCAAGGTCAACTGGGACGCCACTGCCGACGTGAAGAGCACCGTGAGCAGCTACAGCTACAAGGAGCCCGGTCCGGGCCAGGTGTACATCCGGGTGCCGATCGACATCACGTACCACGGCAAGGGCCAGTACCCGAAGTACTCCTTCAAGGTGGACTTCGTCCACAACGGGACGACCACCTCCGCCACGCAGAGTTACAGCGATAAGGGCGAGTTGTCCAACCAGGCCATGCCCCGCGACGGCGGCAAGGCCAGCGGCTACGCCACCTTCCTCATCGATAAGAGTTCCGTCAACCAGGGCGTCTTCGCGGTCACCGCGTTCACCGCCTCCGACGAGGGCTACGTCGCGGCGAAGTGACCCAGCGCCCCGCTGCTCCGAGGATCACCTGACGGGCAGTCGAGCACAGCGAACTGGTGGGCCCCTCCCGATCCGGGAGGGGCCCACCACGCTTCTCCAAGCGTTGTCGGCGCCTGCCGGGAGAAGGACGGGAGGCGGACGAGTCGACCTGTACGCCGGGTTCTGTTGCCGCCCGCCGTCGCCGGCCCGGGCGGTGGCGACCATCCATCTTGGACCGCCGTCGCCGACGGTCTCGCGCGACCTACCCGCAGGCTCGGGCGAGCAGCCCTCGGGCGCCTGCTGCGCGGTCTTGCTCCGGGCGGGGTTTGCCGAGCCGCGCCGGTCACCCGGCGCGCTGGTGGGCTCTTACCCCACCCTTTCACCCTGACCGCCAGTGGCCTGGCGGCGGTCTTCTCTCTGTGGCACTGTCCCGCGGGTCGCCCCGGGTTGCTGTTAGCAACCGCCCTGCTCTGTGGAGCCCGGACGTTCCTCGATCCCGCATGGATCCCCATGGGGTACCGCGGCCGCCCGGTCGGCTCGTCCGCGCGCCAAGCATATCCCCCAGAAGACGGGAGCCGAGCGTCTAGCATGTGCGCGTGCTCATCCTCCTGCCTCCCAGCGAGGGCAAGACCCCTCCTGACTCCGGGCCAAGCCTTCGCCTGTCCTCCCTGCTCGCGGCCGACCGGCTCACCGCCGCGCGCCAGGCGGTGATGGAGGAACTAGCGCGGGTGAGCGCCGCCGCGGACGCCGCCAAGGTGCTCGGCCTGGGCCCGCGCTCCAGCGCGGACGCCGCTGTCAACCTCGTCCTCGACGCGGCGCCGTGCGCGCCGGCCCACGAGCTGTTCACAGGAGTGCTCTACGAGGCCGCCCGCCTCGGTGGGACGGGCGCGCCGGGCGAGGCAGAGGCGTTGTCGCGCCATGTGGTCATCCTCTCGGGCCTGTGGGGCGCCGTGCGGGCCACGGACCGGCTGCCCGACCACCGCCTGGCGATGGGCGTCTCCCTTCCGGGATGCGGGAGGCTCAACGCTTTCTGGGTCCGGGAGCTCGCCGCGGTTCTCGGCCCGATCGCTGAGGAGGCAGGGCTCGTCATCGACGCCCGTTCCTCCGCCTATGCCGCGGCCTGGCAGCCTGATCGCTCCTGGGGCGGAGAACTGCTCCGCATCCGGGCGGTCCGGATCCGTGAGGGCCGGCGTCAAGTGGTCTCCCATCATGCCAAGCACACGCGGGGCCTGCTGGCCGGGGAGCTCATCGCCCTGCGCGCCGCCGGCCGCGCGCCGTCGACGGCGAACGGCGTGGCCGAGGTGGGCGCCAGCCTGGACGGCGTGGCGGACGCTGAACTATCCGCCCCCGATCGCTCGGGGCGCCGCGACCTGACCCTCATCCTGGCCTGAGCCCCGCCTGGCGGGCGGGCCGACGGCGTCCCGATGCGCCCCGGAGTCCCGGGCGCCGGGCCGGCTCAGATATCCATGCGCACGAGGATGACGTCGTTCTCCTCGGCGTGGATGACGGCGTCGGCCGGAGCGGCGTCGATGCGGGCGAGCTCGGCCGGGCTGAGCTCGACGGAGCCCCCCTCGAGGCGGTGCCCGTGGAGGGCGAGGACGCCGAGACCCCCGGTCGCGGCGCGCACGGCGTCGTAGTCGGCGAGCAGGGCGGGCGAGATGGTGCCGGCGAGCTCATCGCGCCGGGCGCGCAGGCGCTCGGTCTCCTCATCGATCCGGGTGAACCCGGCGTCGCGCTCAGCAGTGAGCTCCCGGCCCGCGGCGCGGATGGCCTGCTCCTCATCGGCGAGCCGGTCGGATTCGGCCTGGGCCGCCTCAAGGGCCTCCATGGCGGCGATCTGGGCGTCCTCAAGGACGCTCTGGCGCCGTCCGAGCTGGTCGATCTCCCCCTGGATAGCGGCCAGGTCCCGGGCGGCGTCACTGCCCGCGGCCAAGCGCTCGCGCAGGGCGGCGGCCCGTCGGACGACCTGCCCGACCTCGTCCTCGGCGTGGGTGGCGCCCCGCTTGGCCTCGGTCAGAGCAGCGGTGGCCAGCAGGGCGGAACGCTTGTTGTCCTTGAGGCGGGCGATGGTCGCCTCGATGCGCGCCAGGACGGGAAGGGCGCGCCGCTCGTGCGCGAGCCTCGCGAGCGTGGCGTCGATGTCCTGCAGGTCGATGAGGAGCCGCTGCTCGGCGAGGGGGGCGCTGGTCACTGGATGTCCTTCCGGGCGTCGAGGGTGGGGGCTGCCGGGGCGTCAGCTCGCTGGAGTGGTGCCGGGGCTCAGGCGCAGGGCCCAGGGGTCGGTGCAGATCGTGGACACGTGCGTGGAGAGTCTACGTCCACCGCGCTCGGCGGCGGTGGCCAGCCGCTGGGCGAGCGGGGGCAGGCCCACCCATTCCGTGGCCCAGTGGGTGCCGCAGATGAGGTAGGGGCGCCCGCCCTCCAGATGCTCGCTGGCCGGGTGGTGGCGCAGGTCGGCGGTGAGGAAGGCGTCCGCGCCGGCCTCGCGGGCGCGCGCCAGGAGGGAGTCGCCCGCTCCCCCGGACACGGCGATGGTCTCCACGGTGGCGTCCAGGTCTCCGCCCACGAGGATGCCGGGAGGCGAGTCCGGCAGGGCGGCGGCGACGGCGGCGGCGAGGTCGCGCAGGCGGGTGGGCGCCGGCAGGGAGCCGATGCGCCCGATGCCCTGGGAGGGGTCGGAGGGGCTGGGCTCTAGCGGGACCGCCCCGAGCAGGCCGATGGAGGCGGCCAGTGCCGCGGCGACGCCTCCATGAGCGGCATCGAGGCTGGTGTGGGCATTGAGCAGGGCGATGCCGCCGCGGATGAGGCGGTGAATGACACGGCCCTTGGGGTCGGTGGCGGCCACGTGGTCGGTGCCGCGCAAGTAGAGGGGGTGGTGGGTGATGATCATGTCGGCGCCACGCTCGATGGCCTCGTCGACGACGGAGGCGACGGGGTCCACGGCGAGCAGGATCGAGGCCACGGGAGCCCCGGGGTCCCCGCAGATGAGCCCGTTGGAGTCCCAGGACTCGGCCAGGCGGGGCGGGGCGGCGGCCTCGACGAGAGCGACGACGTCGGCGACGGTCAGCGCCTCAGCGGCCGAGGAGTCCTCCCCGGCGTCAGGGCGCTGGTGGAGCGGCGAATCGATCATGCGGCAAGGCTAGCGGCGCGGCGAGCGCCCGGGCGACACGGCGCGACCCTCCCCCACGTCATCAATGGGATCAAGCGGGTCATGGGGCGCGGCTGGCCCGCGCGGGGCCCGGACATCCATCATGAGCAGTGAGGAGCATCACGTGGCGATCGACGATGATTCCTGGGCGCGAACACGTTGATAAGACGAACCATCATTGATGTCCGGCACATCACGCCGGCCCCTATGACTCTGAGGAGCCATTGACATGCCCCGATTCTTTTCCCTACACAAGCGCCTCACGGTTTCACTGGCCGTGATCCTCCTGGCCGTCACCGGCGTCGGACTGGCCATCTTCAAGCCGTGGCTGCTGTTCATCGATGAGACGGTGAATGATGAGATCCCCACCTTCTCGACGGCGGCGGCGCCCCCGGCGCAGTCGAGCGCGTCGGCAGGGCCGGAGAGCACCGCTGGCGCCACCGAGGGGCCCGCGCAGCAGGAGACCGCACAGCAGGAGCCCGCCCAGCAGGGGCCCGTTCAGGTGGCGAGCGGCTCGTTCGTCTCCCACGAGCACTCGACGACCGGCACGGCGCGCATCCTGCGCAACCCGGACGGCTCGCACCAGCTGGTGCTGGAGAACCTGGCGACGTCGAACGGCCCGGATGTGCGGGTCTGGCTGAGCGCTGGGCCGGTGATCGAGGGCAAGGCCGGCTGGTTCACAGCCGGGGACTACAAGCACCTGGATGTGGCGCCGATCAAGGGCAATCTCGGCAACCAGGTCTACAACCTGCCCGCCGGGACGGACCTGAGCGAGTGGAAGAGCGTGGTTCTGTGGTGCGACGACTTCAACGTCTCCTTCGGCGCCGCCGAACTGTCCGCCTCGTGAGAACGCGCGGGGCGAGGCACCCACGGGCTACTCCGGCGCCAAGCGGGCGTGCACAGGGCGCGTCCGCTTGGCGCGGGTGCGCATAGGCGTGTCGCGGTGCCCCCGGCGGGACTCGAACCCGCACGCCTCACGGCATCGGCTTTTAAGGCCGCTGTGTCTACCGGTTCCACCACGGGGGCGGGCGACCGTCCAGGGCCCGCGGGCCCTGGACGCGGTACCCCCACCGGGATTCGAACCCGGGACCTTGTGCTTATCAGGCACGGACGAGGTATAAGCTCGCTGCTCTAACCGCTGAGCTATGGGGGCTGGCGGCGGGCGGGGCCCGCGCCTGAGCGAGGTTACCAGTCATGACGCCGCGTCCACATGTGGTTGAGCGGGCCAATCGCCCCGGGCCGCCGGGCACCGGATCGCAAAGCCGAGCCTGGCAGAGCCCTCCCGCGGCGCTCCCCCCGGCCGCGCGCGAGACCATTGTCCTACGCCGCCGCCCGAGAAGGGCTGGCTGAGCGCCTGGAGCGGTTGGGCGGGTTTCTCCGCGCTCTTGGGCTCCGCCGAGCCCACCGGCGGGCGCGCCCCGTTCGGCTTGCCGACCGGCTCGCGCCCCTCAGGCGAGCCGGTCGGCGAGGGCCGCCAGCACCTCCGAGCAGCCGCCGTGGACGATGACCTCGGCCAGCGGGTCGGCCTGGGTGCGCCCGCGGTTGATGACGACGAGTCTCGCACCGCCGGCCAGCGCGGACTGGACCACCCACATGCCGGTGGAGACCGCCAGGCTCGTCCCAGCCACGATGACCGCCTCGCAGTCGCGCGCCGCGGCGAGCGCGCCCTCCATCGCCTCCTCGGGCAGGCCCTCGCCGAACATGACGATGCCCGGCTTGAGCAGGCCACCGCAGGCCTCGCAGACGGCAGTCCGGAAGTCGCAGGCCTCCGCCTCGGCACGGCGCGCCTCGGGTGTGATCTCCAGGCGCATGGGGTCAAGGTCCTCGATCAGGCCCGGGTTGAGGGCTCGTAAGCGATCGGAGACCTCCGCGCGGGTGCTCCGCGCCCCGCAGCGCAGGCAGACCACTGCGTCGTAGGCGCCGTGGAGCTCCCAGAGGTTGCGCACGCCGGCGCGGGCATCGAGGCGGTCGACGTTCTGGGTGGCCACGCCCATGATCGCGCCAGCGGCCTCGAGGCGCGCCAGGGCGCGATGCCCGGCGTTGGGCTCCAGGGCCTCCAGGGAGCGCCAGGTGGTCTCGTTGCGGAACCAGAGCCAGCGGTACCAGACGGGGTCGGTGGCGAAGGAGGGAAGATCGACGGGCTCGATGGGGGTGGTGCCGACCCCCCGGTAGTCGGGCAGCCCGGAGTCGGTTGACATGCCCGCGCCGGTGACGATGAGCGTCCGCCGCCCCTCAATGATCGCCGCGATCGCCTCAGCCGCCTCCATTTCCTGCTCGGCGCCGTCGTCGCCCGCGCCGGCGGATCCCCCGGTGGTGCTCCTGCTCATGCTGCTCACGCCCTCCCCCGCTCGTCCTGCTCCATCGCCGCGCCGCTCTCGCGCCCACGTCGGCGCTGACACCGCCATTGTCCCGCCACGGCACCGCCGAGGGCTCGGATCCCGGCCACCCCCGTGGCCGAGCGCGGCGCCCAGGAGGGAAGGGCGCGTGTCAGGGCGAGGTCGGCGGCAGCCAGCGCCGCGCGCGCCGGACCGGGGCGCGCCAGGGCGGCGGCGCGCGGGGGCATGGGGGCGAGCCGGCGCGCGAGGGCCGGGAACCGGCGCCCGGCGATCAGCCTGGCCTTGGCGGCGTGGAACGGATCGGAGACGAGGATGATGGGGCCGTCCCCGCCAGCGGACTCGATCAGCGGTGGCAGGGCACCGATGTTCTCCCAGGTGGAGCGCGAGTCGGTCTCAGTCCAGGTGGCGCCCCGCCAACCGAGGCCGCGGGCGTGCTCGGCGAGCATCTCCGCCTCGGGGCGCTCGCCGGCGACGGCGCCTCCGGAGCAGATGAGCAGATCCCCCGGGCGCAGGACGGCGACGGCGGCCCTGGCGCGGCGCCTGTTGGCGCGCCCCGCCCTCGGCCCGGCATCGGCGTGTCCGAGGACGACTACGACCCTCCCGCGCCCCGCTCCACGCCCATCGGGCTGGCGCGGCGCGCGCCCAAACACCGGTATCCGGTCACGCGGATCCATCGGCCCCACCCCCTCAGCGCGACAGTGGACCCGGCCGGGCTCGAACCGACGACCGACGCGGTGTAAGCGCGTTGCTCTACCAACTGAGCTACAGGTCCTTCAGGGCGCCCCTCGCGGGGCGCCCGGGCGGGGCCCGCCGCCAGCGCCTCAGCGGCGCCGGCTGGAGACCCGGGTGCCGCTCCAGGCATCGCCCATCGAGGCCGTCGACGTGGCGTGCATGCCCGCCGTCGCCGCGGCCTCCTCGATGTCGGCCGCCGCCACGGCGCCCGCCGTGCGCGCCTTGGGCGTGAGCACCCAGATGATCCCATCGCCGTCGAGGTTGGCCTGCGCGTCAACGAGCAGGTCCGTCAAATCGTCGATGTCGCCGTCGTCGGCGCGCCACCACACGATGGCGGAGTCGGCCACGTCCTCGTAGTCCTCGTCCACCAACTCTGTGCCGGTGAGAGCCTCGGCGGCCCGCCTCAGGGCGGGGTCGACATCGTCGTCGTACCCGAACTCCTGGATGATGAGACCGGAGGCGAAGCCGAAAGCCCCGCCCGCTGCGCTCGCCACTATCCCTCTACCGTCCTTCCGGGCTCAGCGCCCCTGCTACGGCCCCCCTGTGGGACCTGTGCATAGCCCACCGCATGAGGGCCGCCCGCGCAAGCGCCCGTCCGTTCCTCGGCGCGCCGCGGCGCCCGCGGCAGCGCCGCACCACGTGCCTGACCTCACAGGTCGCTTGGGACTTCTTTCCCCGTTGGCCGTCCTGAAGCGCCTTGGAACGCCGTAGATTAGAGTCCAACAGGACGCGGGCCGACCCCGGGCTCGCGGCGGACCGGGTCACCGGGCACGCGGGAGCGACGCCGGGCCGACCAGCCCGCCAGCGCCCTCCAATCCATCGGAACGACGCAAGGAAGAGGATTCCGTGAGCCCCACCAGCGATGCCACCCCCCTCATCGATGGCCTCCTGACCAAGGTCAACGACAACGATCCCGAGGAGACCCAGGAGTGGCGCGAGTCCCTCGACGCCCTCATCGAGGAGAAGGGCGGCCCCCGCGCGCGCTTCATTCTGCTGTCGATGCTCGCCGAGGCCCGCAAGAAGAACGTCACGGTCCCGGGGCAGACCACCACGCCCTACGTCAACACCATCCCCGTGGAGGATGAGCCCTACTTCCCCGGCGATGAGTCAATGGAGCGCGCCTACCGCCGCTGGCTGCGCTGGAACGCCGCCGTCATGGTCACCCGCGCCCAGCGCCCGGGGGTGGGCGTCGGCGGGCACATCTCCTCCTACGCCTCCACCGCGACCCTCTACGAGGTCGGCTTCAACCACTTCTTCCGCGGCAAGGACCACCCCGGCGGCGGGGACCACGTCTTCTTCCAGGGCCACGCCTCCCCCGGCAACTACGCCCGCGCCTACATCGAGGGCCGCCTGAGCGAGGACGACCTCGACGGCTTCCGCCAGGAAGTCTCCCACCCGGCTCGCGGCAAGGGCCGCGGCCTGCCCTCCTACCCGCACCCGCGCCGCATGGAGGACTTCTGGGAGTACCCCACGGTCTCCATGGGCCTGGGCCCGGCCGAGGCGATCTACCAGGCCTGGTTCGACCGCTACCTCGCGGGAGCCGGCATCAAAGACACCAGCCAGCAGCGCACCTGGGCGTTCCTGGGCGACGGCGAGATGGACGAGCCCGAGTCGCGCGGCATGCTGCAGCTCGCCGCCAGCCAGCAGCTCGACAACCTCACCTTCGTCATCAACTGCAACCTCCAGCGCCTCGACGGCCCGGTGCGCGGCAACGGGAAGATCGTTCAGGAACTCGAGGCCTCCTTCAAGGGCGCCGGGTGGAACGTCATCAAGGTCCTGTGGGGCCGCGGCTGGGACCAGCTCCTCGCCGCGGACAAGGACCACGCCCTGGAGCACCTCATGATGGAGACGCTCGACGGCGACTACCAGACCTTCAAGGCCAACGACGGCGCCTACGTCCGCGAGCACTTCTTCGGACGCGACCCGCGCACCGCCGCCCTGGTCAAGGACTGGACGGATGAGGAGATCTGGGCCCTGCAGCGCGGTGGCAACGACTACCGCAAGATGTACGCCGCCTACAAGGCCGCCACTGAGCACAAGGGGCAGCCCACGGTCATCCTGGCGCACACGGTCAAGGGCTACCTGCTCGGCTCTCACTTCGCGGGCCGCAACGCCACCCACCAGATGAAGAAGTTGACCCTGGACGACCTCAAGGGCCTGCGCGACCGGCTGCACATCCCGATCACGGACGAGCAGCTCGAGGCCAACCCGAAGATGCCCCCTTACTACCGGCCCGCCGCGGATGACCCGGCCCTGCTCTACATGATGGACCGTCGGCGCCAGCTCGGCGGCTTCCTCCCCGAGCGCCGCGACGCCCCCAGGCAGGTCCAGCTTCCCGGTGACCGCCCCTACGACGTGCTCAAGGGCGGCTCGGGCAAGCGCGAGGTGGCCAGCACCATGGCCTTCGTCCAGCTGCTCAAGGAGCTCATCAAGGAGGACGGCATCGGCCGGCGCATCGTGCCCATCGTCCCCGACGAGTCGCGCACCTTCGGCCTGGAGTCCCTCTTCCCCACGAAGAAGATCTTCAACACCCAGGGCCAGAACTACACGCCCGTGGACGCGGAGATGATGCTGTCCTACCGCGAGTCCACGGACGGCCAGATCATGCACACCGGCATCAACGAGGCGGGCTCCGCCGCGCTGTTCCAGGTGGTGGGCACCAGTTACGCCACCCATGGCGAGCCGATGATCCCCGTGTACATCTTCTACTCGATGTTCGGCTTCCAGCGCACCGCGGACCAGTTCTGGGCCGCCGGTGACCAGCTCACGCGCGGCTTCATCATGGGCGCCACGGCTGGACGCACCACGCTGGCCGGCGAGGGCACCCAGCACATGGACGGGCACTCGCCGCTCATCTCGGCCACGAACGAGGCCGTCGTCACCTACGACCCCGGCTACGCCTACGAGATCCGGCACATCGTTCGCGACGCCCTCGAGCGCTGGTACGGGCCCGAGACCGGGCGCAACCGCGACGTCATGTACTACCTCACCGTGTACAACGAGCCGATCAGCCAGCCGGCGGAGCCCGAGGACGTGGACGTCGAGGGCATCATCAAGGGCATCCACCGCCTGTCCGGCCCCGCCGACGGCGATGGCCCCGAGGTCCAGCTCCTCGCCTCCGGCGTGGGACTTCCCTGGATCGAGGAGGCCCGCCGAGTGCTCGCCGAGGATTGGGGCGTGCGCGCCTCCACCTGGTCCGTGACGTCCTGGAACGAGTTGCGCCGCGACGCCCTGGCCGCCGAGAGGGAGAACTTCCTCAACCCCACCGGCGACCAGCGGGTTCCCTTCGTGACCTCCCGCCTCCAGGCGGCGCAGGGCCCCTTCATCGCCACGAGCGACTACGACCACCTCGTCGCCGACCAGATCCGCAAGTGGGTCCCGGGCAACTACCACACCCTGGGGGCCGACGGCTTCGGCTTCTCCGAGACCCGGCCGGCCGCGCGCCGCTTCTTCCTCATCGACTCGGCCTCCGTGGTCGTCAAGGCGCTGCAGGCGCTGGCGGATGAGGGCAAGCTCGGGCGCGACGTCGTCGCCCAGGCCATCGCCCGCTACGACCTGACCAACGTCAACGCCGGCACCTCCGGCTCCGACGGCGGGGACGCCTGAGCGCGGCGCCCGCTAGGCGCGAGGGGCCCGGCTGGTGATCGTCACCAGCCGGGCCCCTCGCGCTTGCCGCGGAGTTCGGGCCCCGGCCCGCGCGGGGCTCAGGCCTCGCGCGGGGCCCTGGCGCCCTCCTGCGCCGCTGAGGCGTCCACGGCGGCGACAGAGGGATCCGCACCCAAGTAGTGCTGGGCGTCCCGGTACTTGGGCCGCAGCAGGTTCTCCGCGCTGAGGAGCTCGTCGAGAACCGGCTCCTCCAGCAGGCCCATCTCCAGGACGACCTCGCGCACCGAGCGCCCCGACCGCGCGCACTCGCGGCCCACGAGGTCCCCGTTGTGGTGACCGATCACCTCGTTGAGGTAGGTGACGATGCCGATGGAGTCGAGCACGTTGCGCCGGCAGACCTCCTCATTGGCCTCAATGCCCACGACACACAGGTCTCGCAGGACGCGCATGGCCCGGCGCAGCAGATGGATCGACTCGAAGGCCGCCTGCCCGATGACGGGCTCCATGACGTTGAGCTGGAGCTGGCCGGCCTCAGCAGCCATGGTCACCGTCAGATCGTTGCCGATCACCTTGAAGCAGATCTGGTTGACCACCTCCGGGATGACGGGGTTGACCTTCGCGGGCATGATGGAGGAGCCGGCCTGGCGCTCTGGCAGGCGAATCTCCGCCAAGCCGGCGCGCGGCCCCGAGGAGAGCAGCCGCAGGTCGTTGCAGATCTTGGAGAGTTTGACCGCCAGGCGCTTGATCGTGGCGTGCATGGACACGTAGGCGCCGGTGTCGCTCGTGGCCTCCAGGAGGTTCTGGGCCCCGGAGACCGGCAGGCCCGTGACCTCCTTGAGGTGTCGCACGGCGGTCTGCGGGTAGCCGGGGGGCGTGTTGAGTCCGGTGCCGATGGCGGTGGCCCCCAGGTTGACCTCCAGGAGGAGGGCGCTGTTGTGCATGAGGCGTGTGATCTCCTCATCGAGCAGGACGGCGAAGGCCTTGAACTCCTGGCCCAGGCTCATGGGGACCGCGTCCTGGAGCTGGGTGCGCCCCATCTTGAGGACGTCGTGGAACTGGCGGGACTTATCGAGGAAGGCGTCGATGAGGTCGCACAGGTCCGCCTCCATCCCGGCCACCGCCTGGTGCAGGCCGAGGCGGAAGCCGGTGGGGTAGGCGTCGTTCGTCGACTGGGACTTGTTGACGTGGTCGTTGGGGTTGACGACGTCGTAGCGGCCCTTGGCGTAGCCCAGGCGCTCCAGGGCGAGGTTCGCCACGACCTCGTTGGTGTTCATGTTCAGGCTGGTGCCCGCGCCGCCCTGGAAGACATCGACCGGGAACTGGTCCATGCACCGGCCGCCCACGAGGATCTCATCGCACGCCCACACGATGGCCTCCGCGAGATCGGGGGCCAGGGTTCCCAGCTCGGCGTTGGCCAGGGCGGAGGCCTTCTTGACCTGGACCATGCCCCGGACGAACTCGGGGACTTCGCCGATGGTGGTCCCGGAGATCTGGAAGTTCTCCATGGCCCGCAGCGTGTGGATGCCCCAGTAGGCGTCGAGGGGCACCTCGCGCGATCCCAGGAGATCCACCTCGGTACGAGTCGCCGGTCGCATGTCCATGTCCTCCATCAGGATCTCGGGGCCGACGGCGTGGGACCCGTTCTCCCCGGCTCATCGCGCCCCAATCGGGTGCACTACATTATCGTCGGCGGCCTCGCACTGGGTAGCATCTGATCATGGACGAGTTGAGCGAGGCGTCTGTCGCGGCCCTCCGGCGGGCGCAGAACACGATCATCGAGCACTCCCTCGACCGCATCAGCGCCGCCCATCCCTGGTACCGCACGCTTCCCGAGGCCTCGCGCAAGCAGATCGAAAAGGTCTCCCACCTGGGCGTGTCGATGTTCGTCGACTCCGTCGAGGAGCCCGAGAGCGCGGCGAAGCCCTCCCAGATCTTCTCCGTCGCCCCCGCGACGCTGACCGGCACGATCACCCTGGGTCAGACCCTCGACCTCGTGCGCACCGTTCTCGACGTCGTCGTCGAGGAGGCACCTCAGGCGGTTCCCCCCGAGGACCATGACACCGTCCGCATCCTCGTGCTCACCTTCGGCCGCGACGTCGGATTCGCCGCGGCCGAGGTCTACGCCCGCGCCGCCGAGGCCCGCGGCGCATGGGACGCCCGCCTCGAATCGGTCGCCGTGGACTCCATGCTCCACGGCACCCCCGCGGAGGCGGCCACCCGCGCCGGCTCGGCCGGCTGGACCCATCGCGGCCCCGTGGTCGCCATCGCGTCGAGAACGGCGCTGGGCGCGATTGCCACCTCCCGCCTGCGTGACGCCTGCCGCGCTCAGGCCGGAGACTGCCTCGTCTCGGTGCGCGGAGACTCGGTCATCATCATCCTGGGCGCCTCCCCCGAGGCCCCCAGTGGGCCTGCCGGCCCGCACGGCCCGCACGGCCGCCCCCTCCGCGAAGGCCGCGCCGAGCACGGCCTCGATGAGGTCGCCCTGGAGATCGCCGCGTCCCTCGATGGCCCGACCGTGGTGGGCCCCGTGGTGCCCGAGGTCGATCACGCGGGGCTCTCCCTGCGCTCGGCCCTGGCCGGGCTGCGGGCGCTGCCGGGCTGGGCCGAGGCCCCCAACCCCGTGCGCGCCGATGACCTCCTGCCCGAGCGCCTGCTGTCCGGCGACGAGCTCGCCCATGAGCAGATCCTCGCCCTCGTCCACGAGCCGCTCCACGCCATGGGCGACCCCTTCGAGGAGACCGTCGCCACCTACCTGGCGCTCGGCGGGAGCCTGGAGGCGACGGCCCGCGCCCTGTTCGTCCATGCCAACACGGTCCGTTACCGGCTGGGGAGGGTGAGCGAGCAGGTCGGCTGGGACGCCACGAATCCTCGCGACGGGCTCATGCTCCACATGGCGGTCCTCGTCGGCCGGCTCGCGGCGGCCTCGCGCCTCTGACCCCGCCCCGGGCCCCGGTCGCCCCCTCGTCCCACAACTGCCACCCACCCGGCGGCGCATGCCGCCCCGACCCACACCAAGGAGACCACCATGGCCGACAACACCGAGCAGGCCACCGACGTCCAGGGCGTCATCATCGAGCTCACCGCCGAGGAGGCTGGCGTGGCGCCGGCGCTGATCACCAGCGACTCGCGCTTCGCCGAGGACCTCGACATCGACTCCCTGGGGCTGCTCACCATCGCCACGCAGGTCGAGGAGCGCCTCGGGGTGGCCCTCGAGGACTCGCTCATCCCCGCGCTGCCGACCGTGGGCGCCCTTGTCGAGCACGTCATGGCCCGCAAGGCCTGACCCCGTGCCCGCGGTGGAGCCCGGTCACCCAGCCGCCCAAGGGCTGGGACAGGACCCGGAGCGGCAGGTCGTCATCACCGGTCTGGGTGCCACCACGCCACTGGGCGGGGACGTGGCGAGCACCTGGCGCGCGCTGCGCTCGGGCGCCTGCGCCGTGCGGGCGATCACCGAGGACTGGGCGGAGGACATGGGGCTACCGGTGCGCATCGCCGCGCCCCTGGCCGTTGAGCCCTCCGGGGTCCTGGGGCCCCGGGAGTTGCGCAGGCTTGACCGCGCCAGCCAACTGGCGCTCATCGCCGCCCGCGAGGCCTGGGCCCAGGCGGGCTCCCCCGAGATCGACCAGGAGCGGCTAGCGGTGTCTATCTCGCCCGGGATGGGCCCGGTGCTCTCCGTCATGGGGGCCTGGGACGCGCTGCGGGAGCGGGGCGCCCGCAGGGTGGCGCCCACGGCGGTGCCCGCGCTGATGCCCAACGCCCCGGCGGTTGCCGTCGGCATCGAGCTCGGGGCGAGAGCGGGCATCCACTCCCCCGTGGCCGCCTGCGCCTCCGGAGCCGAGGCCATCGCCCACGGCGCCGACCTCATCGCCCTGGGCCGCGCCGACATGGTGCTGGCCGGGGGCACGGACGCCGCGCTGCACCCGATGACCGTCGCCGCGTTCGCCGCCATGCGGGCCCTGTCCACTCGCAACGACGACCCCGCCGGGGCTTCGCGCCCCCTGGCGGCGGACCGCGATGGATTCGTCCTGGGCGAGGGTGCCGGCGTCGTCGTCCTGGAGGCCGCCGCGCACGCGCGCGCGCGGGGCGCGCGGCCGCTCGCCCATCTCGCCGGCTGCGCGATCACCGCCGATGCCATGGATATCGCGCGGCCCGACCCCACCGGCGCTCAGCAGGAGCGCGCCCTGCGCCAGGCTCTGGCCCAAGCCGGCCTCCCCCCGGCCGAGCTCGGCCACATCAACGCCCATGCCACATCAACGCCCGCGGGTGATCTCGTCGAGGCGCGGATGATCGCCCGAGTCGCCCCCGGAGCGGCGCTCAGCGCCACGAAATCAGCCACCGGGCACCTGCTCGGTGGCGCCGGTGGCCTGGAGGCGGTGCTGGCCGCCATGGCGATCGTCGACGGGTTCCTACCACCCACGCTCCTACCCGGCCGGATCGACCCTGAGATCGCGGACCTGGGACTCGACGTCGTCGGCCCGGATGGTCGGGAGGCGCCGGGGCTGGGCAGCGCGGCGTCGACCTCCTTCGGGTTCGGCGGGCACAACGCCGCCCTCGTGCTGCGCCGGCTCTGACCGCGAGCCCCTCAGCCCACCCGGTGAAGCCAGCGCACGGGGGCGCCGGAGCCGGCGTAGCGGAAGGGCTCGAGCTCGTCGTCCCAGGCCTGGCCCAGGGCGAGGTCGAGGTGCCGCCTCATGGCCTCGGGCTGGGAGGCGTACTGGAGGGCGGCGCGGATGCGGTCCTCTGGGACGACGACATTGCCGTGAACATCGGTCTGGGCGTGGAAGATCCCGAGGTCCGGGGTGTGCGACCAGCGCCCGCCGTCGGAGCCAGGACTGGCCTCCTCCGTCACCTCGTAGCGCAGGTTGGCCCACCCCCGCAGGGCGGAGGCGAGGACCGCGCCCATGCCGACCCGCCCCACCCAGCTGGTCTCAGCGCGCATCATGCCAGGAGCGGCAGGCTGCTCGGTCCAGTCGAGGCGGAGCTCGGTGCCCAGGGCGTTCTGAGCCGCCCAGACGATATGCGGGCACAGCGCCCGGGGGGCGGAGTGCACGAAAAGTACACCGCGGGTGTAACCACCGTTCACGATCAACAGCCTCCTGGATTGGTCGAGGGTCGTCTTCCCCAACGATCTCGCCAAGTGCTTCCGGGGCGGTCATCATGATGCGCGCGGCGCGCCCTTGAATCATGCCAGGATGCGAGCCCTCACTCAAGGCGCCTCGCCCGCGAGGGGCATCGGGCTCACAGCCCCTGCTCGCGCAACTCCTTCATGGCGCGCGCCCGATTCTTGCGGTCCAGGCGGTCCAGGTAGAGGTGGCCCTCGAGGTGGTCGCACTCGTGCTGCAGGCAGCGGCCCATGAGCTCCTCCCCCTCGACGACGATCTCCTTGCCATCGAGGTCGATGCCCGTGGCTCGCGCGTACCACGCGCGCTTGGTGGGGAACCACAGACCCGGCACCGACAGGCAGCCCTCGTCACCATCCTGGTACTCGTCCCAGACGAGCTCATCGAGGCGGGGGTTGAGGATGTAGCCGATCTCGCCGTCGATGTTCCATGAGAAGGCCCGCAGCCCGACGCCGATCTGATTGGCGGCCAGGCCCGCGCGGCCATCCTCATCGACCGTCTCGAGGAGGTCCTCCACGAGAGACTTCACGGAGTCGTCGATGTCAGTGATCCAGGCGCACTCCGTGCGCAGGACCGGGTCGCCGATGATGCGGATGTCGCGATACGCCATGGGCCCATCCTCTCACGGCCGACGAGCCCCTCAGACGATGCCCAGCGGGGTCCCAGGGGTGAAGCCGGGGAAGACCTCTTTGACGGAGGCCTTGTTGCCGAGCTTGTTCGACACGATCTCGGACAGCGCCTGGCGGTAGTCCAGGGTGATCGGGACGTCCCCCAGGGAGAGATTGGACTCCACCAGGCTGGGGACCGTGCCCAGGACGCGGCCGCCCTTAACTCCCCCGCCCATGACGAACATCGTGTTTCCCTGCCCGTGGTCGAGCCCACCTGAGCCGTTCTCCGCGACGCGCCTGCCGAACTCGCTCATGGTGACGATCGTCGTCGTCGCCCACTTGCCCCCCAGGTCCTTGCGGAAGGCCGCCAGACCGTCGGCGAAGTCACGGGCGCGTCTGGAGAACCAGGCCTGCTCGTCGGCGGCCTGGCCCAGACCGGAGTGCATGTCCCAGTCCCCGATGTCGATGCAGGCGACCTCCATGCCCACCCCGGCCTTGGCCATGCGGGCGATCTCCGCCAGCCCCCTGCCCCAGTCGGAGTCCGGGTAGCCGGCGCTCGGGGCCTGGGGGTAGGAGGAGCGGACCCGCTGGAGGGTGCTGGCGGCGTCGAAGGCCGACTGCGCGCAGCGCTGGAACTCTCCCCCGGCGCTCCCGTACATCTCGTCCAGGGCCCGCCGAACGCGGGACTTCATATCGTCCCCGCCCCAGACCCGCAGGTCGAACTCGTCGATGGAGGACACCGCCAGGGTATCGAGGCTGTTGGTGGTCAGGGAGAAGACCGTGGAGGCCCCGATGGTCACGCCCCGGAAGGTCCCCGTGTCCGCGGACTTGGTCTGGAGGTGGCGTCCGAGCCAGCCCGAGCGGACCGATGCCGGGGCGGCCCGCTCCACCGTGACCTGGTCGGTGAAGTGCGAGCGGGAGACGTCCGGCGAGCCCGAGCCCTGGATGATGGCCATCTCCCCGGCGTCCCAGATCGGCTTGAGGGCCTTCATGTGGTTGTTGAGGCCCCAAGTGGAGTCGAGGGGCGTCGTCTGCTCGGCGCGCACGGCGATCATGGGCCGGGCCGCGTAGTAGGCGGGGTCGTTGAGGGGGACGACGGCGGACAGCCCGTCGAAGCCGCCGCGCATGAACACGCAGACGAGCAACTCGTTCCCGCCGTCGGCTGCGGGGGCCGCGAAGGAGTATCGGGGCATGGACGTGCTCGTCAGCAGCGCGCCGAAGCCGGCGGCCGCGCCAGCCAGGACATGGCGGCGCTTGACATTCGTGGGGCCGCCGTCGACGTGGTCGACCTCGGTGAGCTCGGGCAGATCGTGCTTCTCGGTGACGTAGCCGTCGGCCTGGCAGCCGGTCATGCGCGTGGTCCGCCCGCCGACGTCGACCAGGAGGGCGTCCTGGGCCTCGTCGTGATGGTGCATGGGGGTGACGATGTCCTCTCTCATGAGGGCGGCGCCCTGGGTGAAGCGGGTCTTGCGGTTCCTGGGCTCCGAGCGCTCCATGGTTGTCTCGTCTCCTCTCAGCGCAGCAAGGCGTAGGGACTGCAGAAGCACAGGCGGACCGCGTGCTCGGCGAAGGCAGGCAGGTGCTTTTCAGTGACGGTCCAGGTGGCCGCGGTGCCGGTGCCGGGCAGGCCGGCGAGCACCTCGGCGACCCCGGAGAGCTCGGCGTCTGCCCAGGCGTAGCCCGTGAGGTGCCAGGTGATGCGCCGCGCCGTCTCCAGCGCAGGCTGGCCGGCGACGATGGACAGCGCCGTGGGCCAGTCGGTCCTGCCTGACTCCCTCTTATCGCCGTCGACGGCGTTCTGGGCGCCGTTCCACAGGGCCATCGTGATCCCCGCGGACATCCAGTACTCGGCGGTGTCCGGGTAGCCGTCAACGCTCCCGTACATCCGGGGCTCGTGGCCGGCCTCCTTAATGAGCCAGCCATAGGTGCCCAGGTTGAAGTAGTCGCCGACGTTGACGTCCCCGTGGGCGACGGCGACCCGGGCGTGGGCGGCACGGGCGATCGTCATGTAGAACTCCGTGGGGCGGCGCCATTTCCTGCCCACCGAGGCGGCGAAGTCGGGATGGGTGAGCGCGGCCTTGACGGCGGAGGCGATGGATGTGTCGTTGTCCAAGTAGGCCTTCGCGATCGCCTCCACGGCGGCGTCGGAGGGCTCGTCGGCGATGTAGCGGCGGGCGATCCTCTTGGCGAGCCTGAGAGCGGTGGGCCGCAGGTGGCACAGGTGCTCGACATAGCGCTTGAGCATGCGCTGACCGGCGGAGGCATCCGTGTTGGCGTCGGAGAAGCCCAGCACGTCGACGCTCCCGACGGCGTGCTGCTCGGGCCGGTAGACGTAACTCATGGTGGTCCAGTCGTTGCCGTTGCCGGTCAGGATGCGGGTGGAGGCCTTGACGTCCTCCTCAGAGTAGGAGTCGCGCCCCACGGTGTAGAGCTCTAGGAGCTCGCGCCCCAGGTTCTCGTTGGGGTTGTCCTTGGTGGAAGCGGTGTTGTCCAGTTCGCGCAGCAGAGCGGCGTTGGTCACCGCGGCGTAGAGGAGGTCGGCGTAGCGGCCCAGCGCGTGCTTGCGCAGCAGGACATCGAACTCCGTGATGAAGGGCTCCCCCTTGCCGTGGATGGGGACGTAGACGTGGTCCGCCATGAGCTCGACGACGGACTCGGCCAGGACCCTGTTGCCGAAGCGCATCCGGGTCAGGGCGGCGTTGATGACCGACGGCGAGGCCTTGGCGGAGTGGTCGCCGGTGATCCGCTTGATCTCAAGGGCGGAGAGCCGGGACCACCCGTAGTGGCGTGAGACCAGGCTCTCGGCGTAGGTGTCATCGATGCCCTCGGGGGCCAGCTGCCTGTCGATCCAGGCGGTGGCGCCCATCGTCTCGATATCGGAGGCGATCTCCGCGGTGGCGGCGATGGAGGCGCGCCTGGCGAGGTGCCATGCCGAGGAGGTGCGCAGCCGGAGTCCGGGGGCGAGCCCGGAGGAGGCCTCAAGGTCCGCTGTTCCCGGGGCATTGCGGTAGACGTCGAGGGCGTCGGTCTTGGCGGTCTCCGGGGCGCTCCCGCTGCCGGAGGAGAACGGGGCCTCACCGCTGTTGGCACCACCCGAGCCACCGGTGCCGGCCTGGGCCGCGCCACCGGCCTGCGCCGCGCCACCGGTGCCGGCCTGGGCCGGCGATGCGGCCTGGGCGCCGTCGTCGGACACCCCGGAGCCGTCGCGCGCGCCGCCCGCGCCCCGCGCCCCGCTGGCGCCGTCGGCTTCATTCGTCCCGCTGGCGCCGTCGGCGTCATTCATCCCGCTGCCCGCGGCGGAGGGATCCGGGCTGGTGTCGCCGGTGTCCCCCTCGTCGCCCCCGGCCACGGTTCGCTTCAGGGCGTCCGGCAGGGCCAGGGGCCCGCCCTCGCCCGGGGCCGGACCGCCCGGGGCCGCCGCGGAAGCACTGCTCCCTGGGCCGCTCTCCCACAGCAGGGCGCTGAGCTCGCCGACCGCGCCAACCGCCGCCGTGCTCAGCGCGGCGAGCGCGACGCGACGTGATCCGACAGTGCTGGCGGTACCGCCTCCCGCGTGACGGGGGCCGGCCGGAGCGGGGCCATCGCTCATGGGGCGCTCGCTCAGGCTTTCGGCTCGTGGCACGGGTTGCCTCCTGTGTCGTGATGATGCTGACGCGCTGCGGAGAGCCTCTTCCCCCCTTGCAGGAGAGCCTCTTCCCTCCCCCTTGCAATCGAGCACCACTGGGTCGTGCGCCCCATGCTAGAGCACCCCCACTAGGGCTTTGATCAGGGCTTTTTCAGGTTCTATTGACCAAATCACCAGATAGGCGGCGGTTTCTGGCACCCACTAGTGCTCTCACCTGCACTCCCATGCCCCGGCGGGAGGGGGGAGGAAATCGCGCGGGCGGGGGATGATTCACAGAAATGTGAAGCACGTCCCTCTCTTCCCCGCGGGTCGGCCGGCGGGGCTCTTAGCAGCGGCCACCTCCTCGCCCTGGTTCGCCATCCCCCGGGTCGGCCGGCGGGGCTCTTAGCAGCGGCCACCTCCTCGCCCTGGTTCGCCATCCCCCGGGTCGGTCGGCGGGGCTCTTGGCACCAGCCGCCTGCTTTCCCCTGGTTCGCCCTCCCCGGGTCGGCCGGCGGGGCTCTTAGCAGCGGCCGCTTTCTTCCCCCTAGCCCCCCCACGGGTCGGCCGGCGGGGCTCTTGGCACCAGCCGCTTCCTGCCCCTGGTTCGCCCCCGCGGGTCGGCCGGCGGAACTCTTGACAGCAGCCGCTTCCTGCCCCTGGTTCGCCCCCGCGGCTCGGCCGGCGGAACTCTTGACAGCAGCCGCCTCCTGCCCCTGGTTCGCCCCCGCGGCTCGGCCGGCGGGCCAAGAGGACGGTTTCTGCTGGTCACACTGGTACCGCCGAGATGAAGCGCCTGATCGCTCACGGCTGGGATGCCCGGGCCGCGCAAGATGATGACGCCGTCGTGGGCCTGGTGGCCGCAGCGCCTGCTCGCCGCTCATCGAGAAGCGACAGTAGGCCTTCCACAGGGCAGCTGTGGGCCACCCAAAGCAGCGCTGGGCCGTCCAGGGCAGCGCTAAGCCATCCAAAGCAGCGCTCCCCGCGTTGCTCTCGACGGCCCTTCGGTGCCACAAACGGCCCCGCGTTGCTCTCGGCGGCCCACCGATGCCCTCAACGATCCAGCAGCACCCAGGCCGGGTCTCGCGCAGGACGTCCAACAGACCAGCGACTCGGCCCACCGATGCCACAAACGGCCCCGCGCTACTCTCGACGGCCCTTCGGTGCCGCAAACGGCCCCGCGCTACTCTCGACGGCCCTTCGGTGCCGCAAACGGCCCCGCGTTGCTCTCGGTGGCCCAACGCTGTCCTCAACGGCCCACCGATGCCGCCCACCGATGCCGACAACGGCCCACCGATGCCGCCGACCGATGCCGACAACGGCCCACCGATAGCAACAACGCGAAGAGCCCCGGACCTTGGGTCCGGGGCTCTATCCGCTCCCGCGAGTGGACTCGAACCACTAACCGTCCGATTAACAGTCGGATGCTCTGCCATTGAGCTACGCGGGAAAGGCGCTGAGCGCGGATAGAACTCTAGCAACACCGAGCCGGGGCGTCGAATCGTGCCGCGCCCGTGAATGCGCGCCAGACCGGGGCAAAGTCAGCGTGTGTCCAGACCCACACTGTCGCGGGCCTGCCGCAGGAGGGCCTCGAGCTCGGCGCGGTCCTCCGCCGTCGCCGCACTGGCGGGCTCTGGGGAGGCGACGGCGTAGAGGGCCCCGTCGGCGTCCCGCCGGATGGCGATCCGCGCCTGGGCTCCGCTGGGCAGGCTCCTGGTGACGAGGTGGACGAGGGAGGCCTCCACGCGCTGGCGCAGCGCTCGGGCGAAGCGGTCGACGGCGACGGGGCGGGCCGCGCCCCCCTGCTCGATCCGGGCGGGGACCGTGAGGGCCAGGCGCCGCTCGGGGGCGTCGGAGAGCGTGAGGGTGAAGGCACGGGCCTCGGCGTCCCAGGAGCCCTTGTCGATGCGGTCCCAGGGGTGCTCGGCGGCCAGGGCGTCGGCCGACACGATGAACAGCCCGCTTGTCATGGCGACGGCCCAGGACTCCCCCGCCTCATCGATCGGCACGGCGCCCAGGAGCCTGCCCTGGGGCAACTGGGCCCGGCAGGGAGCGGGCAGGCCGGCGGGCGTGAGTCCCCCGCGCCGCCAGCGCCGCGGGCGCCGCTCGTCCTCATCGCGCCCGTGGGGTCGGGGCCAGCGCGCCGGGCTCATGGGCGCTGCCCGATCCGCAGGCGGCGGCGCTCCAGGCCGGTGATCTCCTCGAAGAGGTCCCGGTAGCCCTCGTCCTCGGGGCTCATGCGCCGGTGCCGGGCGCGCAGCTCGGCCAGGCGGCGATTGATGTCGAGCCGCACCTGGGCGGCCAGGACGCCCTCGGCGTAGCGGCGCACCGCCTCGGCGTCGAGCTCAGGGGATTTGCCGCGCGGCGCGGGCAGCGGCAGGGGGGCGACGACGAGCTCGGTGATGGCGGAGTCGACGGAGGTGATGGCCCCGCCGCGCACGAGGTCGATCCAGTGGCGGATCGCGCGGGACTGGGCCTCGCGCGGCTCCATGCCGGCGGCGCTGGCGCGCTCGACGAGACCCGGCAGCGCGCTGGTGCCGCCAGCGGCCTGCACGGCCTCGAAAACCGCGCGGTGGATGGGGAGGGTGAAGGAGGCGGGGGCGATGTCGTCAGCGCCCGCCCGCTCGGCGACGAGCGGCATCTGCAGGATGACCTCCAGGGCCTGGCGCTCCAGAGCGGCCACCGGGTCATCCGCCGCGGGCAGGCCCGGGCGCGCCGCCGTGGCCGGCTGACCGCCATCCTCCGGGGGCGGATCCTCGGCGCGCCAAGCGCGGCCCTCGTAGGCGCGCACGGCGGCGCGGGCCTCCTCGTTGGGCATGCCGACCCAGCCGGCCAGGCGCCGCGTGTACTCGCGGCGCAGGGCCCGGTCACGGATCCCGGCGACCACGGGCGCCGCGGCCCGCAACCCGGACACGCGCCCCTCGGCGGTATCCAGGTTGACGCTGCCCAGGGAGGTGCGGATGACGAACTCGAACAGGGGGATGCGCCGGGACAGCAGGCGCGGGATGGCCTGGTCGCCCTCCGCCATGCGCAGGTCGCAGGGATCGTAGCCGTGGGGGTCGACGGCGACGAAGGTCTGGGCGGCGAAGTGCTGGTCCTCGGCGTAGGCCCGCATGGCGGCCTTCTGACCCGCGGCGTCGCCGTCGAAGGTGAAGACGACCTCACCGCCACGCGCGCGGTTGCCGGAGATGACGCCCGCGGAGGGATCGGCGACATCCCCCAGCAGGCGGCGCACGATCCGCACGTGCTCACTGCCGAAGGCGGTGCCGCAGGTGGCCACGGCGGTGGGCACGCCGGACAGGTGGGCGGCCATGACGTCCGTGTAACCCTCAACGACGACGATCGAGTGCTCGCGGGCGATGTCGCGCTTCGCGAGGTCGAGGCCGTAGAGGACCTGGGCCTTGTGGTAGATGGCCGTCTCCGGGGTGTTGAGGTACTTGGGGCCCTTGTCCTCCTCGGAGAGCCGCCGCGCCCCAAAGCCGAGCGTCGCGCCGGTGACGTCGCGGATGGGCCAGATGAGCCGGTCACGGAAGCGGTCGTAGACGCGGCGGCCGTCCTGACCGCCCTGGGAGCACAGGCCGGATTCCACGAGCTCTGCCTCGGTGTACCCGGCGTCACGCAGGCGGCGGGCGAGGTTGTCCCATCCGGCCGGGGCGTAGCCGACGCCGAAGCGCTCGGCGGCGAGGCGGTCGAAGCCCCGCGAGGTCAGGAAGTCCCGCCCGTGCTGGGCGGCGGGCGTGGCGAGCTGCTCGATGAACCAAGCCTCGGCGAGGCGGTTGGCGTCCAGGAGCCGCTGCCGGGTGCCCGGCTCGACGCCGCGGCGTACCTGACCGCCGCCCTCCTCGTAGCGCAGTTGCACGCCGACCCTCCCCGCGAGGTGCTCGACGGCCTCCGCGAAGGGCAGGTGGTTGATCTTCTGGATGAAGGAGATGACGTCCCCGCCCTCACCGCAGCCGAAGCAGTGGTACATGCCCACCTGGGGCCGGACGTGGAAGGAGGGGGTGCGCTCATCGTGGAAGGGGCACAGGCCCTTGAGCGAGCCGACGCCGGCGGGTTTGAGGGTGACGTGCTCGGCGACGACCTCATCGATCCGGGCGCGCTCGCGCACCGCGTCGATGTCCTCGCGCTTGATCAGTCCCGCCATGGCGCCATCCTACGTCCGGGCACTGACAGGCTCCGACGAGCGGCGGCTGGCGCCATCAGGCCCCGAGGAGCGCCGCCAGGAGGCCCGGGGCGGGGCCGGCGGCATGAGCCGACCGGGCCGGCAGGGGGCGCGGGGGCGGGCCGGTGAAGCCGGGCCCGCCAACGGCCCACGAGCCGCCGGCTCCGACGCTCACAGCCCGTCGGGGATCTCGGAGAGCATCCCGCAGATGCGGGCGTGCCAGGCGCGGGCGGAGGTGTCGGTCAGCGAGGCAATCTGGTCGATGACCGCCCGGGTGCGCCCGGCGTCGTCGTCCGCGGCCCGCCAGAGCCCGGCGAAGATCGGATCGAGGTGCTTGTCCCCCGACTCCAGGAGGGCGTCCGCCAGGTCGAAGATCTCGGTGCGCTGGATGAGGTAGACGCGCTCGTGCTCCCGGGGGGCCATGACGTAGCGGACGGCCGCGCCTTTGAGGACGAGGATCTCGGCGGCCGTGGAGGCGGGGATGACGAGGTCGGCGGCGTAGCGAGTCAGCGGGCCGTCACCGGCCACCGACCTGGTGGCCGCGGCCACCGCGCCGACGAAGCGGCCGATGAGCTGGCTCGTGAGGTTTTTGAGGGCGGCGGCGTCGGCGATGCCGTGATCGTAGGAGTCGATCCAGTACGGGGTCCCGGCCAGGCGCTCCCAGGCGGCGCCGAGCTCGTCGGCGCTGAAGGCGGTGCCGTACCAGGCCCGCGTGGCGCCGACGATGCCGTCGATCTCGCCAGGGCGGTCCAGGGCCCCCGGGTCCATGCGCCCCAGCGCGACGGCGTCCTCGACGTCGTGGACCGAGTAGCCGATGTCGTCGGCCAGGTCCATGATCTGCGACTCGATGCAGCGCCGCCCGGCCGGGGCGCCCGCGCGCATCCACTCGAAGACATCCCGGTCGGAGTCGTAGACGGAGTACTTCCGGGCGCTCTTGCCGTCCGGCCCTCCCGGCCCCTCCCCCTTGGCCCAGGGGTACTTGGCGACGGCATCGAGGCTGGCACGGGTGAGATTGACCCCCAGGCCGCGCCCCGCGGCGTCGATGGTCTTGGGCTCCAGGCGGGTCAGGATGCGGAAGGTCTGGGCATTGCCCTCGAAGCCGCCGATCGAGCGGGCGACCTCGTTAAGCGCCTTCTCCCCGTTGTGCCCATACGGCGGGTGGCCCAGGTCATGGGAGAGGCAGGCGGCGTCGACGATGTCGGGATCGCAGCCGAGCTCCTGGCCGAGGGCCCGTCCCACCTGCGCGACCTCCAGTGAGTGGGTGAGCCGGGTGCGCACGAAGTCATCGGAGGCGGGGCCGAGCACCTGGGTCTTGGCCCCCAGGCGGCGCAGGGCGGAGGAGTGCAGCACACGGGCGCGATCGCGCTCGAAGGGGGTGCGCTGGGGGTTCTTCGCCCGCTCAGCCCAGAAGCGCTCGGCGTCCTGCTGGCCGTAGCCCGCTCGGCCGCCGGGCGCCGGCAGCGGGAGGCCGGTGTCATCGCTGTGCGCTGGGAGGGTCACCAGCCCAAGGTAGCGCACACGCCCTTGGCGACTGGCGCAGGCGTGCCGGGGCGACGGGCCCGGGAGCCGCGCGCCGACGGGCGTGTGATGCGACTCCTGGTGGGAAAAGGTGGGACGACCTGCGCCTGACGCCCGGCATTGGTATGGTCAGTGCACCCGAGGCGCCCCGATCCCCGACGGGTCCTCTCTCACTCTATCCTTGGCGCGCTGCCGGGTCGACGCCGCGCTCGCGCTCGATGGAAGGAAGCCGGCTGTCATGACGACGACAACCCTGGTCCATCGTCCCCAGAGCAACGATCACGCTTGGTGGAGAGGCGCTCAGGTCTACGAGCTCAACGCCCCGGTGATCGGCCAGGTCGATCATGACCAGGCTGTCAGCCTGTTGGACCACGCCAAGTCGCTGAGCTGTGACGGCGTCCTCGTGCGCCCCAGCCTCTTCAGCCTGGGGGACCCCGGCCTGGAGGACCTCCGCCGCTTCTCCGACGCCGCCCACGCCCGGGGCCTGCGGGTCATCACCCGGCTCTCGGGCGCTCTCGGGCCGGTCACCGGCCGGCACGCGCATGACGACAACCCGCTGACAGCCGGCCAGGAGGCCCTGGGGCCCGGGCTCATCGAGCGCGCGGAGGAGTTCATCGACGCCGGTGTTGACGGCATCGACCTGGGCGCGATCCTCCCGCCCGAGGCCAGCGAGGAGACCAATCTCGACCTGCTGAGCCGGACCTGCGCGGAACTGCTCATGCTCGTGAGCTCCTCGACGCCCGATGGCATCCTCGGCGCGGACGTCACCGCGGAGTACGGGGACAGCCTGCGCCACCACTTGCAGAAGGACTGGTTCCACCACCTGCGCAATGACAGGCTCTTCCTCACGCGCTGGGACGCCGACTCGATCACCCGGCACCTGACGGCCTCACTGGAGGAGTACGAGCGCTTCGGCGCCCCTCCCGCATGGCGCGTCATGCCCCCGTACCGCTACCGTCCCGAGCTCGAGCCGAGCGACGACCGCCGCTGGTTCGTCACGGACCGCGCCACGCGCCTGCGCCGTGGGACGGCCCTCCAGACGCTCATGCTGGCGCTGCCGGGAGCCGTCTACCTCCGCCAGGGGGACGAGGTCGGCATCCTCGACGACGACAAGGACGACAGCCCGTTGGCGCTCGTCGGTGAGGTCAACCGCCTCGCGGCCGAGCAGGGCGATCTGCTCGGCTCCCCGGTGGCGACCGTTCGTCACGCCTCCCGCCTGCGGCGGGACAGGCAGCTCCCCGACGCCCCCATGGCCTTCGTCTCGGGGATGGGGTGGTGCCCGGATGACGCCCTGGCGATCTTGGTGCGGGACACGCTCGTCCTGGCCAACACCACCAGCGCCTCCATCAGCCTCCCAGAGCACGCCGAGGTGCTGCTGGCCTCGCATGAGCTCGCCCATGCTGATGGCCGCCTCGTCGTGCCGCCCACGACCACGGTGTGGTGCGTGGCTGACACCGTCGCCTGAGCCGGGCGCCCCGCATCGCGCCGGGAAGAGCCGGGCCTGCCGCCGTCACCGTCCCCAGGGCGCCGTCGTTGGGCGGGAGGGCGCGGGATTGCGAGCGGTCCCGGTGGGCGAGACGTAGAGTCATCCCAGAAACCATGCATCGGCTCGGGCCGATCATCCATGCTCGAAGGAGGAGCAGTGGCGCAGCGCATCACGCTGACGGACATCGCCGAGCAGGCGGGTGTCTCGACAGCGACCGTCTCCCGCGTGCTCAACGGCAAGTCGAACGTGGCCGACGAGACCCGGCGGCAGGTGCTGGCAGCCCTCGACGTCCTGGGCTATGAGCGCCCCGAGTCCGTGGACAACCGGTCCCGCGGCCTGGTGGGCCTCATCGTCCCCGAACTCAGCAACCCGATCTTCCCGCGTTTCGCCCAGGAGATCGAGCAGTTGCTCACCCCCAGCGGGCACACCCCGGTGCTGTGCACCCAGACGCCCGGCGGGGTTAGCGAGGACGAGTACATCGAGATGCTCGTGGAGCGGGGCGTGTCCGGCATCGTGTTCGTCTCCGGGCGGCACGCGGACACGACGGGCAATGTCACCAGGTACCAGAGGCTGCGGTCCCGGGGCGTGCCCCTGGTGACGCTCAACGGCAACGCGCCCATGATCAATGCGCCCGGGTTCACCACCGATGACCGGGCCGCGGCGGCGATGGCCGTGGAGCACCTGGCCAGCCTCGGGCACCGGCGGATCGGATTCGCCACCGGCCCCGCGCGGATGGTCCCCGCCGTGCGCAAGCGCGTCGGCTACGAGGAGGCGATGCGGGCCTGCTGCCCGGGCGAGCACCTGCGGATCGCGGAGAGCCTCTACACCTATGAGGGCGGGGCGACGGCGGGAGCCGCCCTGGCGGAGCAGGGATGCACCGGCATCATCTGCGGGTCGGACATGATGGCCCTGGGCGCGATCAAGGGGATCCAGTCCACCGGCCGCGCGGTCCCCACGGACATCTCCGTCATCGGTTACGACGACTCCCCCCTCCTGGCGATGACGCACCCGCCGCTGACGACGGTCCGCCAGCCGGTGGAAGCCATCTGCCGGGCGGCCGTGTCCACGCTGCTCGCGGCGATCAGCGGGGAGAAGCCCGTGGACGTGGAGATGACCTTCATCCCGGACCTCATCGTGCGGGGCTCGACCGCGATGGCCCCGGGGATCGCCGCGCTGCGCTGAGGCGGCGCCGTCAGCCCACCGCTCAGCGGGACCAGGTGCGCGCCAGTCGCTCCCCCAGGCCCTCCAGGCGCCGCGCGATCACGCGGGGGCCGCCGTCGAACCACTGCCCGCCGTCGCCCGCGGGGGTGAGCGCGTACTGGGAGACGATGCCCGCCGCGCCGAGTTCGCCGCGGGGAACGGCTGAGAGCCCGGTAACGAGGACCGCGGGAAGCGCCAGTCGGGATGCCGCCGCACCGACCACGTCGACGACCGAGTCGGCCAGGATGTCATAGGCCTCCCCGACGGCGGTGATGACCAGGTCAGCCTCCTCCGCGGCGGCCTCGAGGCCCGTCAGTCCCGCCATGACGCGGGCCCCGGGGAGCGCTCGGGCCCCGAGCGCCCGGAGGATGATCGCCGCTCCGCCCCCAGCGCCCGTCCCCCAGGCCGAGGGGCGCAGCGGCTCGTCCCGGTGGCCCTTAGCGCCCATCCCGGCACCTGGCGCCTGGCCGATCGGGAGCGCCTTGGGGGCGCGATCGCCTCCGGCGAGGGCGGGCAGGAGCGCCGAGGCCCGGGAGCAGGCCCCGCGGTCGAGATCCTGGACCACGGCTGGGGCGAGCCCGGTCAGGGCGATGAGGCCCTGTCCCGCCCCGTTCATCCCGCCCAGGGGCGAGGTGTCGGCCAGGGCGAGGACGACGTCGCGCCCGGCGATCAAGGCGCGGGCCCCCTCGGGCCCGCCGAGGGCGTCGAGCAGCCCAGCGCCGCCGTCGTGCGCCGCGGCGCGCGCGAGCCCGACGACGAGCACGTCGCCCTCCCGGGCGCGCTCCAGCGCCTGGCGCACGGCCTCACCGAGGCCCCGGGTGCTGCCGCGCTGCGCCTCGCGGCCCGCCTCCCGGCGATCGGTGGGCACGGCGCTGGCACTCGCGGCGTCGAGGACCCACGTGGCGCCCCCTAAGCCCCCGCCCCTGGCTCCCGCGGCGCGCGCGAGGCGCACGAGGGGCGCCTGCCGCGCCTGGCCCAGCGGGCCCGGGACGTCGAGAACAGCGCGGTCCTCGACGGCGCTCGGCTGGATCGCGGTAGTGAGCCCGGGGCCGCCGTCGGCAATCGGCAGGAGCGCGAGGGCATCGTCCGGGCGGGCGCGCGACCACCCGCGGGCCAGGGCCTCGGCGACGCCGCGGGCGCCAAGTCCGAGCCCGGTGATGGGCGCTCCCCCGGGCTCGGGGCTCATCGTCCCCGGGGCGAGGAGGACCCTCATGCCTCGATGGCCCCGCCCAGGCGCGCTAGGAGGAGGGCCTCGGAGACGACGATGCGCTCCAGGTCCCCCAGGTGCATCGACTCGTCCTCGCTGTGCGCGCGGGTGTCCGGGTCCTCGACGCCGGTGACCAGGACCTGGGCGTCGGGGAACGTGGACTGGAGGGTGGCGATGAAGGGGATGGAGCCGCCCTGGCCGATGTCGACGGCCTCGACTCCGAAGCCGGTGGTCAGGGCCCAGTGGGCGGCGCGTCCGGCGGGCGTGTCCGAGGAGCCGTGGAAGGCGGGGCCCGCCTCGCGCCCGGTGACGGTCAGGCGCGCGCCGAAGGGCACGTGGGACGACAGGTGGGAGGTGAGAGCCTCGATCGCCAGCCCGGGGTCCTGCCCGGGGGCGATGCGCATGGAGATCCGGGCGGTGCAGGAGGGGGCGAGCACGTTGCCGGAGCGCTCCAGGGGAGTGACGTCCATGCCGATGACGGTGATGGTCGGCTTGGTCCACAGTCGGGCGGTCAGGTCCCCCGTGCCGATGAGCTCGACGCCGGGCAGCACGCCGGCGTCGGCGCGGAAGTCCTCCTCGGGGTACTCGGGGAAGTCGGGGGCGGCGGTCGACTCGCTGACCAGGCCGGGGACGGTGACGTCGCCCGCGTCGTCGTGGAGCGTGGCCACGAGCCGGCACATGGTGGTCACGGCGTCCAGGACGGGGCCGCCGTACTGGCCCGAGTGCAGGGCGTGGTCGAGCACGTCGATGCGGGCGTCGACCTGGACGACGCCCCGCAGCGAGGTGGTGAGCGCCGGGACCCCGACCCTCCAGTTCGAGGAGTCGGCCACGATGATGACATCGGCGTCGAGCCGGTCGCGGTGGGCGGCGAGGAAGGCCTCGAAGGACGGCGAGCCGACCTCCTCCTCGCCCTCGATGTACACGGTGACGGAGCAGGGCAACTCCCCGCCGCCGAGCTCGCGCAGGATCCGCAGGGCGTGGGGGTGGGTGACGACGCCGGCGCCGTCGTCCGAGGCCCCTCGCCCGAAGAGGCGATCACCGCGCCGCTCGGCGACGAAGGGGTCGGCCTGCTGCCAGGCGGAGGGGTCGCCGACGGGCTGGACGTCGTGGTGGGAGTAGATGAGCACGCGCGGGGAGCCGGCGGGGCCATCGGCGTGGGCCAGGACCGCGGGGCGGCCGGGCGTGCCGTCGGGGCAGTCCACGCTGGTCACCTCGGCCTCCAGCCCGGCATCGCGCAGGAGACCGGCCACATGCTCGGCGGAGCGGAGCACCTCGGCCTGGTCATGGCTGGAGGCAGAGACCGAGGGGATGGCCACGAGATCGGTCAGATCGGAAACGATGGAGGGGAAGGCGTCGCGCACCGCGGCGCGGATCGAGTCGACGGTGATCATGGTTTGCAGGGTATCGCGGATGAGCCGCTACCCTGAGCCGGTGAAGCTCTTCAAGAAGAACGAGGCTCCCGCTCCTGAGCCCGAGACGACGCCGTCCAAGGCCGGGGGGAAGGGCCGCCCCACTCCCAAGCGCAGGGACGCCCAGGCCAAGCGCCTGCACCCGGTGGTGCCCACGGACCGCAAGGCCGCCAAGCGTGAGGCCCGGGCGAGGCGCGACGAGGCGTGGGAGCGCCAGCGCCGGGCGATGGAGACCGGGGATGAGCGCTACCTCCCCGCCCGGGACAAGGGACCGGTCAAGCGCTATGTCCGCGACTACGTCGACGCCCGCTTCTCCGTGGGCGAGTTCTTCATCCCCGTGGCCTTCACCGTCCTCATCCTGGGCCTTTTCGGGCAGTCGATGCCGCAACTGATGCTGTGGCTCATGCTCGGCCTGTACGCGCTGACGCTCATCATGATCCTCGACGTCATCGTCTGCTGGCTCATCCTGCGCCGCCGCCTCGACGCCAAGTTCGGCCGCGAGGCCTGGACGTCCCAGGGCCGGGTCTTCTGGTACATCATGGCCCGCTGCGTCAGTATGCGCCGCATGCGCCAGCCCAAGCCGCAGGTGGCCCGCCGCCAGTACCCGGAGTGATGACGCGCCGGTTCAGTACCCCACCGGCGCGAGAGCCCTTCCAACCAGGCGCGCCTCGGGCTAGCGTCGGGGCATGGTCACTTACCGCCACCTGGGCTCATCCGGGCTGAAAATCACCGAGATCACCTACGGCAACTGGATCACCCACGGCTCACAGGTCGAGGCGGACACCGCCATCGACTGCGTCCACACCGCGCTGGACCTTGGGATCACGAGTTTCGATACCGCCGACGTCTACGCCAACACCGTCGCCGAGGAGACCCTCGGGCGCGCCCTGGCCGGGCAGCGCCGGGAGTCCCTGGAGATCTTCACGAAGGTCTACTGGCCCATCGGCCCGAAGGGCCCCAATGACGTGGGGCTGTCCCGCAAGCACATCATGGAGGGCATCAACGGCTCGCTGAGCCGGCTCGGGGTGGACTACGTCGACCTCTACCAGGCGCACCGCTACGACTACGAGACCCCGCTGGAGGAGACGATGCAGGCCTTCGCGGACGTAGTCCGCGCGGGCAAGGCCCTCTACATCGGGGTCTCGGAGTGGACGGCCGAGCAGATCCGCGCCGGCCAGGCGCTGGCCTCCCAGATGGGCTTCCGCCTGGTGTCCAACCAGCCCCAATACTCAGCGCTGTGGCGGGTCATCGAGGGCGAGGTCATCCCCGCCTCCACCGAGCTGGGGATCGGCCAGATCGTCTTCTCGCCCATGGCTCAGGGGGTCCTGTCCGGCAAGTACCTACCGGGCGCTGAGCCGCCCGCGGGCTCTCGCGCCGCCGATGACAAGGGCGGCAAGGGCACGATCGCCAGGTGGATGCGCCCCGAGGTCCTCACCGCCGTCCAGCGCCTGCGGGGCGTGGCCGAGGAGGCGGGCCTGACCATGCCGCGGCTCGCGATCGCCTGGGTCCTGCAGAACCCCGCGATCTCGGCGGCCATCGTGGGAGCCTCGCGCCCCGAGCAACTGAGGGACACGGTAGGGGCCTCCGGCGTCGTCCTAGACGAGGCGGTGATGCGGGCGATCGATACCGCCCTCGGCGACGTCGTCACGCGCGATCCGGCTTTGACCCGCGCCGTCTCCCCCAACCCCCGCCCGGCCTGATCGCCCCGGCCTGATCGCCCCGGCCGGCCCCGCGCGCCGAATCCCGCCCCCTCCGGTCGAAGAAGGCGGCTCAGCGCACGGGGCGGCGGGCGTGGGAGACGGCCAGGGCGCGGTTGATGCGGCCGGGCCAGGCCGGGCCGTTGTAGATGAAGGCCGAGTAGGCCTGGAGGAGGTCGGCGCCGGCCTCGAGCATGAGCTCAGCGTCCATGATCGAGGAGATGCCGCCGACGCCGATGATCGTGGGCCCCTCCCCCAGTCGCGCGCGCAGGCGGCGCACGACCTCCAGGGCCCGGGGCAGCAACGGCGAGCCGGACAGGCCCCCCTCACCCAGTTCATGGGCGATGGTGGTGTTGGTGGCCACCACGCCGTCGAGCTCCAGCTCGCGCACGAGGTCGGCGACGGCGTCGATGTCCTCATCGGCCAAGTCCGGGGCGATCTTGACCAGGAGCGGCACGCGCCTGCGCGCGGCGGCGTCCCCGGCCTCGCGCACGGCGATGAGGATCGGCCTGAGAGACTCCACGCTCTGCAGGCTGCGCAAGCCGGGGGTGTTGGGGCTGGAGACGTTGACGACGATGTAGTCGGCCCAGCGGGCCACCCGGGAGGCCGAGTAGCGGTAGTCCTCGACCGCGTCCTCAAGCGCGGTGGCCTTGGTCTTGCCGATGTTCGCGCCCACGACGATCGAGCGGCCCCTGGGCGTCGAGCGCAGGGCGCGCAGGCGGCGGGCGGCCTCATCGGCGCCGTCGTTGTTGAATCCCATGCGGTTGCGGATCGCGCGCATCTCGGGGTAGCGCCACATGCGGGGCTTGTCGTTGCCGGGCTGGGCGCCGGCGGTGAACGTGCCGACCTCGATAAAGCCGAAACCGAGCATATCCAGGCCCTCGACAGCCCTGCCCTCCTTGTCCATGCCCGCGGCCAGGCCCAGGATCCCGGGAACCGGGCGGGCGAAGGGGCCGCCCTGGGAGGCGCTGGGCACGGGCAGGCTCGGGCGGCGCCCCCACATCTGGCGCACGAGGTCGCGCACGATGGGAACGCGCCCGGTGGCCTCGATCGCGTCCAGGCAGATGTCGTGGATGATCTCGGGATCGATTCGCGTCAGCACGGTCTTGTACAACAGGTCGTAGAGCACGCGGCCAGCCTACCCGTGCTCTACCAGTACCCTGGTGCCGTCACGCGCCGGAGGGCCAGTCCCCCGGCTCCCGCACCGCATCGGAGGAACCGTGTCCTTCAACTCTGGCATCGAGCTCGACCCGAACCGGGTCTCGACGCGATCGACGGGGCGCCGCGGCGCCGCCATCGGCGGCGGGTCCGTGCTGGCGGTCATCGCCGTCATGCTGCTCTCCCAGCTCACCGGCGTGGACCTGACCGGCCTGGTGAGCCAGGATGACGGCGGGGGCGCCGCTCAGACGGGCTCATCCTCGATCGACACCTCGATATGCACCACCGGCGAGGCCGCGAACAAGCACACGCAGTGCCGCATGGTGGCCACCGCCGAGTCGCTGGACGCGGTGTGGGGCGAGCAGCTGCCCGCCCAGGACGGGCGCGCCTACACCAAGCCCGGCTTCGTCCTGTGGAACGGCAACCGGGTCTCCACCGCCTGCGGGTCCGCCAGCAGCGCCGTGGGTCCCTTCTACTGCCCCGGCGACTCCACCGTCTACCTCGACATGTCCTTCTTCTCCGACATGGAGTCCCGGCTCGGCGCCAACGACACGCCCCTGGCCGAGGAGTACATCGTCGCCCATGAGTTCGGCCACCACATCCAGAACCTCCAGGGAACGATGAGCAGGACCGACCGCTCCGGCACCGGCGCCGACTCCGACTCCGTGCGCACCGAGCTCCAGGCGGACTGCTACGCCGGCGCCTGGGTCCACCACGCCTCCACGGCCAAAGACCCCGAGACCGGCAAGCCCTTCCTCAAAACGCCCAGCGATGAGGAGATCCAGACCGCCCTCAACGCCGCCTCCGCCGTGGGCGACGACCACATCCAGCAGCGCTCCGGGGCCGGCGTCAACTCGGACTCCTGGACGCACGGCTCCTCGGAATCCCGCGTGCGCTGGTTCAAGACGGGCCTGGCGAAGGGCGACCTCAGGGCCTGCGACACCTTCGCCGTCGACGCCTCCCGGCTCTGAGGGCCGCGCGGGCCGCCGCTCTGACCGCGCTCAGCGCTCCCAGTGCTTGATGACGCGGCTCAACAGCACGCCGAAGGTCGCTCCCGTCGCCACGAGGTAGGGGCCGAAGTGCTGGCGCACGAGGTTGCCCAGCGGCTTCTCCGCGACGACGATCAAGGCGGTGGACGCCGCCATGCGCGCCGCCCGCTCCCCCGTCGCGTGGAGGGCGACCCGCCCGAGGGGCAGCCCACGCCGACCCGACTCGGCGGCGAAGAGCTTGACGGGGATGCCGGTCAGCGCCTGCATCCAGTAGCCCCTCGGGCCCCGATCCAAGTAGCGGGCGGTGGCCCCGCGCATGGCGGGACGCGTCCACGGGGCGGGTAGGCGCGCCCCGCGCGCGGCGAGGACGTGGCCCAGGAGCACGCCGCTGACTGATCCGGCGACAACGGCGGCGCCCCGTCGCCACAGCAGGCCGGGCTGGGTGATGCCGAGCCAGACCTGGCTCATTTCCGCCATGACGGGGAAGGAGAGGGCCTCGGCCATCCCCCAGGCGAACATGACGGCGTCCCCGCGCGCCCCGCTCATCGCCTGCGCGGCGATGGTGTGGATGTCGGAGACCGGGTAGGGCCGGCGGGGAACGCTCAGGAGGCCCGTGATCTGGGCTCGGGCCTCCTCGCTCACGGCCACGACGTCGTCGCTCGGGGGGATCGGCTCTCCGACCCGCACCTCGACGGGCGAATAGCGGGGCATGCCACCCTTCTTCGGCATGAGCTCGCGCGAGCCCACGAGCGCGACGGGCAGCACGGGGATACCGAAGTCCCTGGCCAGGCGGGCCGCGCCGGAGTGGAAGCGGCCGAGCTCGCCGTCGACGCTGCGCGTGCCCTCGGGGAAGATGAGAACGCTCATGGATTCGGCGACGCGGTCCTCCAGGACGCCGCGCAGCTCCTCGTAGGCGCCCTCGCCGTCGCGGCTGACAGGGTAGGCGCCGAGCAGGCCGCGGGCCACCAGTCGGCGCGAGCGCTTGACGAACCAGTAGTCCTGAGCGGCCACCGTCACCACCCGCATCATGGTCGGCGAGGCGCTCATCAGGGCGATCGTGTCCGCGTGGGAACCGTGGTTGGCGACGACGACGTAAGGGCCGGTGGAATCGAACTCGCCCTCGACTCGCACCCCGCCGAAGGGCGCGATGACAGCGGTCCAGAACTTCTGGCGGGCGACGGCCCGCCAGGTGACCTTCGCCGGGGTGCGCACCACCGAGCGCAGGCGGGAGCCGGCCCTGCCGATCTCGGAGGCGCCCGGCAGGGTTGAGAGGGAGGATGGCAGTGGCATGGGAGCTCCTTCGGGTGTTCGGTCTGCTGGGATTGCCGCCGCGTCGATCAGGCGAGCACCGCGGCCAGGGGGAGGACGAGGAGGAGGGAGTCGACACGGTCGAGCAGGCCCCCGAAACCCGGGAGCCAGTCACCGGCGTCCTTAACGCCGGCGGTGCGCTTGATGAGGGACTCCAGGAGGTCGCCGAGCACGCCGCCCACGCCGATGGCGACGACCGCCCCCAGGCTCAGCGCGCCCAGGAGGGCCAGGACGACCACCGTGCCGGTGAGCGCTCCCGCCAGCCCGCCGACGGTCTTGTTCGGGGACAGGGGCGACAGCGGGCGGCGCGCCCAGGCGAAGCGGCGCAGGCCCGTCCCCCCGCACCAGGCGGCGACGTCGGCCGCCGCGGCGGCGAAGGCGATGAGGAAGGCGTCGTGCCACAGGACCACGAGATGGGCCAGGGACCAGCAGATCCACACGGAGGCGAAGCCCGTGATACTCGCCCGGCGCAGCCCATCGGCGCTGTCCCCCTGAAGAACCGCGGGCAGGGCGCACACGAGCACCATCACCGGCGCGAGTGCGAGGAGGCTAGGACTGAGCCATGCGGACACGGGGTAGGCCACCGCCAGCAGGAGCAGCAGGAGGGTCTCGGCCCTGGGCAACCGCGCCAGACGGGCGAGCTCGCGGGTGGCCTGCGCGGACAGGGCCGCGGCGAGCAGCGCCGTGGTGCCCTTTCCCGCCCAGATCGGCAGCCCGACGACGGGCACGATGATCGCCCAGGTCATCCACCGCTCGCGCAGCTCGGCCTTGTGGGCCAGCGCGACCGCCGCGCCGCTGAGCGCCAGTACCGCCAGGGTGACGCAGGCCAGCAGCACAGCCCTGCCCGTCAGGGTCAGCCCGATCCCCGGGATGGTGACGGACCAGGCGCGATCACCAAAGAGCATCCATTCGGCCCCGCCCGATGCGATGGCGGGGATCGGTCCTGCTGGGAGGAGCGGCAGTCCGGACATGGGGCCCTCACTGCGCGGGTCCGGCGCCCAGCGGGCTCCCGACCTCCGGCCGGGCACCGGGCGAGGGCAGCAGACGGTGGGCGCGCGCCAGTCGAGTCCCGGCGGTGAGGATCGAGCCGGCGATGAGCAGCCATGCCGCGGGCGCCAGCCACGAGGGCACGGCCGATGCGACGACGGCGATAAGGCATCTCTCGGTCTTCCCCAGCGGTCCGCCGTTGAGCCTCGGGGCGCCCGCGCCCGCGGCGGAGAGGCTGATGAATGTGGGCAGGGTGGCCGCGAGCGCCGCGATGAGCAGCGCGACGATGGTGGCCTGCGGGGCCCCGATCCGTGCGCCCAGGCCGACGAGCCCCGCCATCATGAGCAGGTCGGAGGCGCGGTCGCCGATCTCGTTGAGGACGAAGCCGAAGGGGCGGGACACGCCCCGGGCCCGGGCGACGGCGCCGTCGAGGTTGGCCCCGCCCAGCCGCGCGGCCAGCAGGAGGAAGGCGAGGGGCCACCAGCCCATGGCGATTGCGCCGGCGCCGAGGGCCCCGGCGATCACGCCGGCGAGGGTCCACGCGTCGGGGCTGATGCCGTGCCTCACCGACGCGTTGATGAGGAAGGTGAGCCTCCGGGTGTACCAGTGCTTGAGACTGTAGAGGGAGAGCATGACTCGAGGCTAGCAAGGCAGCGCCGCGAGATCGTGGAAAACGCCTGGGCACTGATGGGGAGCGCTGCACACGGGCGCCCGGGCGGGGCGCCCGTGTGCAGCGCTCCGGGGCGGGGCGCCCGGGCGCGCCCGGATGCGCTGCGGGCGCCCTTTCCCGCGGCGGCGCCGCCCTCGCCCTGCCACACTGGGCGCATGCGAGTCGCGGAGATCGCCCGGCTGACGGGCACCACGGTGCGGGCGGTCCGCCACTACCACTCCCTCGGGCTGCTGCCGGTTCCCGCCGAGCGCGGTGGCTGGCGGGATTACGACCTGAGCCACGTGGCGCGCCTGTCGCGCATCCGCTGGCTGGTGCGGGCCGGGGTGCCGCTGAGCGCCGTCGCCCGTGTGCTCGACGGCGTGGAGGGGGGCGGTCCCGGCGCCGATCACGCGCCGCCCGAGGCCGTCGGCGCCGATGAGGATCCGGTGAGCCGCGATCTCGCCGCGGCCCTGACCTCCGTGGAGGCCCATTTGGAGGAGGTCACCGCTCAGCGCGACATGCTCGCCGCGCTGCTGGAGCGCTCTCGTGAGGGGATGTCGGTGAGCCCGATGCCCCCGCGCATGGCCGCGTTCTTCGATCGCATGGAGGCGGCGGCACCCGATGAGCGGACCCGGGCAGCTGTGAGGGCGGATCGCGACGCCGTCGATCTGGCCTGCTACCGGGGGCAGATGCCCGCGGAGGCGGAGTTCCTCTTCCCCGTCCCGGGCACCGATGATGACGCCGCCACCCTGGCGGACTACGGGAGGGCCAGCGAGGGGCTGGACGAGGAAGAGGCCGAGGCGATGGCCGCCGAGACGGTCAGCCGACTCATCCGACGCGCGGGGCCCGAGCGCCTGCGCGACCTGGCCCGGTCCGCGGACCGGGAGGCCATTCGCGCGGTCTTCCAGCTCTTCGCCTCCTTCGAGCAGTTGGGCTCCGTTTACGCCCGTGCTCTGGAGCGCAGACTGCTGGAGGCGATCGATAACTGGGGCCCGTAGCGCGGCCTGGGCTCCGGGCGGCCGCACACTGGGCTTGCGTGCGACGCAGCGTCACACCCGACGCTAGGGGCATGAGAGCATCCGGTCCCCCAGCCATCGAGGTCACGGGCCTGGTGAAGGCCTTCGGGCGCCACAGGGCGCTGGACGGGCTCAACCTGACGGTCCCCCCGGGGCAGATCCACGGGTTCCTGGGTCCCAACGGGGCGGGCAAGTCCACGACGATCCGCGTGCTGCTCGGCATGTACCGACGCGACGCCGGAACCGCGCGCGTGCTCGGCCTCGATCCCGCGCGAGACGCGCGGATGATCACCAGAAGGAGCGCCTACGTGCCCGGCGACGTCGCCCTGTGGCCGGGCCTGACCGGCGGCCAGGCGCTCGATGCCCTGGCGGGCCTGCGCGGCGCCCGGGATCAGCGCCGCGAGGCCGAGCTCATCGAGGCCTTCCAGCTCGACCCCTCCAAGCCCATGCGCTCCTACTCCAAGGGAAACCGTCAGAAGGTCATGCTCGTGGCCGCCCTGGCGGCACCCTGCGAGTTGCTCATCCTCGACGAGCCGACCTCCGGGCTCGATCCCCTCCAATCGGAGGTCTTCGTCGAGGCGGTGGGTCAGGCCGCGGGCCAGGGACGGACCGTCCTCATGTCGAGCCACATCATGGCGGAGGTGGATCGGCTGTGCGACGCGGTGACGATCGTCAAGGACGGCCGCGCCGTCGAATCCGGGTCCATGTCCGAACTGCGCCATCTCAGATCGTCGCGCATCACCTGCCGTCTGCCTCAGGGCAGCCGCGTGGACCCTGCCTGGGAACCTCGTGGCGGGCCCGCTCACGGCGCCTCCGACGACTTGCCCGCGCATCAGTCCCCGTCCTCGCCCGCTCCCGACGCCGATGGACGCTTCACCGCGTCGGTGCCCGCTGAGCGGGTGGCGGGGCTCCTGACCGCCCTGATCGATGCGGGTGCCCAGGAGATCACCTGCGCGCCGGTCTCGCTCGACGAGGTCTTCCTCGAGCACTACCAGGCGGGTGCCCGATGAGCCCGCGCCGCCTTCGCGGGCCGCACGCGTGGAGCGCCCACATGCGGCTGCGTCTGCGCACCGAGCGCGCCTGGCTCGTCACCCTGCCCGCAGTGGTCCTGGTGCTCACCGCGCTTTTGTGCCCCAACTACGGCACCACCTACAGCGATCAGGCCGCCATGGCGAGAGCGGTGGCGTCGGCCCGCGCCAACGACACCATTCTCCTGCTGTACGGAAGTCTCGCTCATGGAGCCGGCCCCGTGCAGATGGCCGTATGGGAGCTGGGAGCGATGACCTGCCTGGGAATCGGCGTCGTCGTCGTGTTTTACACGGCGGCCCTCACACGGGGTGAAGAGGACCGGGGACGCGCCGAAATCCTGCACGCCGCATCCGTGGGGCCGGCGCGGCGAGTCCTAGGGCAGGCCCTCACACTCGCCCTGCTCAGCGCACTCATCGCGGCCGGCGCGGGCACGGGACTGCTCGCTCTCGACGGAGTCTCCCTAGCCGACGCCCGCGCCTATGGGACGGCGGTGGGTCTCACCTGCCTACTGCTCGCCGCGCTCGCCCATCTCGTCGGCCAGATCGCCTCCGACGCCCCGGGCACCCGTGGTCTGGGGCTGGCCGTCCTAGCGGCGGCCTACCTCATCTACGGGCTCTCCTGCTCCCAGGACCCGGGGTGGGCAGATGTGCTCGGCCGCGTCTCCCCTTTCCATCTTCGCCAGGCCATCTCACCAGGCGGGCAGAACGCCTGGGGGCCCGCGCTATGGGGAGGCTGCGCGTGGATGCTCCTCGTCATCATCACCATGCTGACCGCCCGGCTAAGGGACCTGGGGCAGGGGCTTATCACCATGCGTTCGCCGCGCGCGGGCCGCCCTTTGGGCGTCAACGGTCCTGTGCTTCTCGCGCTGCGTCTGGCGCGGGGCGGCATCACCGTGTGGGCGCTCGCGCTGTCGGCGGCCGTCTGGCTGCTCATCGACATGGGTGGGGATCTCGTGGCTCGCGCTCAGGAGGGCGCGTTCGACCCCGGCAGCGGCATGGGGGCGATTCTCGGCGGTAGCGACGACGTCGGCGAGGCTTTCCTGGGATACGTCGGCTCCCTCATCGGCGCGCTCGCCGCCCTCCATGCGGTGTCGCTGGCCAATCGCGCGGGCGCCGATGAGTTGGTGGGGCGCGCGGAAGTACTGGCCTCGACCGGCGTTCGACCCGCCCGGCTGCTGCTCGCCTGGTGGTGCGCCGCCGCGGTCGGATCAGGGGTCGCCCTGTGCTGCGCCACCGTGTCGGCAGCCGGCGTCGGGGGCGGCGCGCTGGGAACCAGTACCCGTGATGCGATCCGCCTGGTGGCCGGGCAGTGGCCCGCGTCGGTCGCCGCGGCATCGGTCGCCACCGCCATCTGCGCGTTCCTGCCCCGCTGGCGCGGCATGGCCTGGTTGGCGCCGCCGATCTGCGTGGGCCTCATCCAGTTCGGCGCCACGATCGGCGTGCCGGAGCGCGTCCGCGCCGCCAATCCTCTGGCGCAGGCCGGCCGGCCCGGCTCGTGGTGGTTGCTCTGCGCATCCGTGATGATGATCGGAATCGCCGTCGTGCGCATAAGGCGCCGTGACCTCGCGCTGGCGTCCTCATCCCGCTCACGCCGCCGCCATCCCCATGGCATCCGACCATTAACCGCGCTTCACCGAAAGGAACAACGAACAAGCGCGCTGTGATCGTCGTCGAGCCCTGCTTCGGCGCTACGCGGAGGCCGCGAGCGGCGCCGCGCTCGTCGGCGGCCAGATCGAAAGGGCCCAGCCTGGGGCGCCGAACTGGCCCGCGATGAGGACCACCGCCCCGGTGCATCAGCGACCGGCGCGCCCGGGTGAACCGGTCTCGATCCTCATTTCGACCGGTCTCGGCGCTGTTTTCGACCGGTCTCGATCCGAGGGGTCAGACGTTGAAGCCCAGCGCCCGCAGCTGCTCGCGGCCCTCGGGGGTGATCTTGTCCGGGCCCCACGGCGGCAGCCACACCCACTGGATGCGCACCTTGTCGGCGATGAGGGCGAGGGCCTGCTGGGCCTGCTCCTCGATGACATCGGTGAGCGGGCAGGCGGCGGTCGTCAGAGTCATGTCGAGAACGACCGTCCCGTCGGGGTCGAAGGAGACGCCGTAGAGGAGGCCCAGGTCCACGACGTTGATCCCGAGCTCGGGGTCGATAACGTCGCGCAACGCCTCCTCAATGGCGGCGACGTCCACGTCGGGAGGGACGGGGGTGGGCGCGTGCTGGGCGGCCATCGGGTTGGCGGCGGTGGTCGGGTGGTCGGTCATGATCCCTCCTAGGAGGCGTCCGGGGTCGGGTGGGTCGGCGCGGGGCGCGTCCTTCGCGCGGCCCGCTCGGTGCCGCGAGTCAGTCCTCGACGGCGGGCAGGGCGATCCCCGCCTGAGCGAGCGCGTCCTTGAGGGCCATCCAGCCCAGGAGCGCGCATTTGACGCGGTTGGGGTACTTCGAGACGCCCTCCAGGGCGGCGGCGTCCTCCAGGGCGTCGAGGACCGCCCCGTCGACGCCCCGCCCGCGCGAGTGCATGAGCTCATCGAAGTCCCGGGAGAGCCTGGCGACCGTCGCCAGGTCAGCGCCATCGATGAGATCGTGCATGATCGAGATCGAGGCCTGGGAGATCGAGCAGCCCTCGCCCTTCCAGCCCACGGCCACCAGGCGCCCATCCTCGACCCTCAGCCCCAGGTCCACCTCGTCCCCGCAGGTGGGGTTCACCTGGTGGCTGAGGCCGGCGGGATCAGCGGGCAGGCCCTCGCCGTGCCGCTCACGGGAGTGGTCGAGGATGACCTGCTGGTAGAGCTGATCGAGTTCATTCATGGCCGTCACCTCCGGAAATAGGACTGGACACCGGCCGCGGCCTCAAGGAAGCGGTCGATCTCCTCGATGGTGGTCGTCGGGCCGAAGGACACGCGCGAGGAGGCGTGGATCCCAAAATGCGCGTGGATCGGCTGGGCGCAGTGGTGGCCGGTGCGCACGGCGACACCGGCGGCGTCAAGAACCTGACCCACGTCGTGGGGATGGACCCCCTCGATCGTGAAGGCGATGACGCCGAGGCGGTCGGCGGTGTCATCGGGCCCGATGATCCGCAGGCCGGGGATGCGCCTCATGCCATCGAGCGCGTGGGCGGTGAGCTCGGCCTCGCGGGCGCGCAGGCGGTCCATGCCCAGGATCCCGAGGTAGTCGACGGCGGTGTGCCAGCCCGCGGCCTGGGCGAGGGGCTGGCTGCCGGCCTCGAAGCGCGCCGGGGGCGGCATGTAGGTGGAGGACTCCATGGCCACGACCTCGATCATGGAGCCGCCGGTGAGGACGGGCGGCATCGCGTCGAGGAGCTCCTCGGTCGCCACGAGCGCGCCCACGCCGGTGGGACCGCACATCTTATGGCTGGACAGCGCCATCGCGTCGACGCCGGCCGCGGCCAGCGCGGCGAAGTCAAGCGGAATGTGCGGCGCGGTCTGGCAGGTGTCGAGCACGACGACCGGCTCGCGGCCCCCGGCGCGGCCGGCGGCCCTGGCGGCGTCAAGGATGGGGCCCAGGGGCGCCAGGGCGCCGGTGACGTTGGAGGCGTGGCCGAGGGCGAGGACCCGCGTGCGTTCGGTGATGACACCGAGGGTGGCCAGGTCGATGCGGCCGGCGTCGTCGAGGTCGAGCCAGCGCAGGGCGGCGCCTGTGCGGGCGGCAAGCTCCTGCCAGGGCACGAGGTTGGCGTGGTGCTCGGCCCGGGTGACGACGATCTCGTCCCCGGGGCCCAGGGCGAGCCCACGCGCGGGGTCCGCCTCAGAGGCCGCGCCGGGCCCCCCGGCGGCGGGGCGGGAGAGGCTGGCGTGCCCGATGGCCAGGGCCACGAGGTTGATCGCCTCGGTGGCGTTCTTCGTGAAGACGAGCTGGTCGGCCCGGGCCCCCACGAAGGCGGCGATCGCCTCGCGGGCGTCCTCCAGGGAGGCGGTGGCCTCATCGGCGAGCTGGTAGGTAGAGCGCCCGGCCGCGCCGTTGCTCATCCTGTAGAACACGGCCTCGGCGTCCAGCACGCACTGCGGCTTCTGCGCGGTGGCGGCCCAGTCGAGGTAGGCGAGCTCGCGCCCGTTGCGCGCGGGGCGCCCCAGGTAGGGGAAGTCCTTGCGGGCACGGGCCACCTCCACCGCGCTCAGCGGCTCGGCGGCGGGGGAGTCAGTCGGTGTGAGGGCGCGCATGATCAACTCACTTGAGGTAGCGGTCGTAGCCCTCTTCCTCGAGCCGGTCGGCCAGGTCGGGGCCGCCCTGCTCGGCCACGCGGCCATCGACGAACACGTGGACGAAGTCGGGCTTGATGTAGCGCAAGATCCGCGTGTAATGCGTGATGAGGAGGAATCCGGCGTCGGAGGTCTCGTGCAGGCGGTTGACGCCCTCGGAGACGATGCGCAGCGCGTCGACGTCGAGACCGGAGTCGGTCTCGTCCAGCACGGCGAATCGCGGCTTGAACAACTCCATCTGGAGGATCTCGAAGCGCTTCTTCTCACCCCCGGAGAACCCGGCGTTGACGTCGCGCTGATTGAAGGACGGGTCCATGCGCAGCCGCTCCATGGCTGAGCCGACCTCGCCGACCCACTGGCGCACCTTGGGGGCCTGGCCGTCGATCGCGGTCTTGGCGGTGCGCAGGAAGTTGGCCACGGAGACGCCCGGGACCTCAACGGGGTACTGCATGGCCAGGAAGAGGCCGGCGCGGGCGCGCTCGTCCACGCTGAGGGACAGCAGGTCCTCGCCGTCGAGCAAGACCTGGCCGTCGGTGACCTCGTAGTCGGGATGGCCCGCAATGGAGTAGGCCAGGGTGGACTTTCCCGAGCCGTTGGGGCCCATGATCGCGTGGATCTCGTCAGAGCCGATGGTCAGATCGACGCCCTTGAGGATGGGCTTGGGGCCGTCGTTGGTGGAGACCTGGACGTGGAGGTTGATGATCTCGAGGGTGCTCATGAGTTTCTTCTGCTGCCTTCTGATGCCTGATGGATGCGCGCCTTGCGCTGGGTGATTCGGGGACGGGCGCTCACGGCTGCTCGTCAACTGGGGCGTCGGGGCCCGCCGAGATGAGGCCGGTGAGCTCGAGCTCGTGCTCGATGGCCGTCATAAGGCGCTCCTCGACCTCGGGCACGCCGATCTCGGAGACGATCTCGTTGAAGAAGCCCAGCACCACGAGCCGCCGTGCCTCGCGCTCGGGGATACCGCGGGCGCGCAGGTAGAACAACTGGACGTCGTCGAAGCGGCCGGTGGCCGAGGCGTGGCCCGCGCCCTCGATGTTGCCGTTCTCGATCTCCAGGTTGGGGATGGAGTCGGCCTTGGCGCCCTCGGTGAGCACGAGGTTGCGGTTGAGCTCGTAGGTGTCGGTGCCACGAGCCCCGGCCCCGATGAGGCAGTCCCCCACCCAGACAGCGTGGGCGCCGTCGCCCTGGAGGGCGCCCTTGTAGGTGACCCGGGAGTAGCAGTGCGGCTCGGTGTGGGCCACGTAGGGGCGGTGCTCCTGGTGCTGGCCGGCATCGGTGAAGTAGACGCCGTAGGCGTCGATGCGCCCGCCCTCACCGCTGAAGCCGAGGTCGGGGGCGATGCGCGTGTCCCCGCCCAGGGAGACGACGACGTGCTTGAGGGCGCCGCGCCCCTGCACGCGAGCGCGGTGGTTGGAGGCGTGGACGGCGGCGTCATCCCACCCCTGGACGGTGACGACGGTGAGCTCCGCGCCGTCGGCGACGACGATCTCCACCGTCTGGGTCAGGGCGGCGGCACCGGTGTGGTCGAGGATGACGGTGCCGGTGGAGCCGGGCTCGGCGGTGATGAGCAGGTGCTGGGCGCTGGGGTGGGCCAGCTCGGCGTCATCGCCGCGGATCGCCACTCGCGCGGCGCGCTCGAGGCGGGCGCCCGCGCTCAGCGTGATGGCGGTGGCGGCGGGGAAGGCGGCCCAGGCGACGACGCCCGTGCGGTCCACGGGCGCGCCGATCGCTCCCAGGCGCGCGTCGTCCCGGGCGAGCTCCTCGACGACCACGCCGTCGGGGGCGTCGACGCCGGTGCTCACGACCCCGGCCCGGGTGCCGGAGGCGACCGCGTCGAGATCGAACAGGGGGGCGAAGCGCTTAATCGGGGTGAAGCGCCACTCCTCCTCTCGCCCTCGGGGCACGGGGATATCCGCGGGGTCGAAGGAGGTGGGGCGGTCGGCCCGGGAGGCCACGTAGCGGGGCCGCGCGGCGGCGCCGTGGCTGTGAGAGCCCTGGGCGGTGGCGCGCGAGTGGTCGGTGCGCAGGTCGGTCATGTCGTGTTCCTGATAGGGGTGGGTGATGGGCTCGGCGAGGCGGGGGCCGTCAGCCGACCGAGTTCTCCATCTGGAGCTCGATGAGGCGGTTGAGCTCGAGGGCGTACTCCATGGGCAGCTCGCGGGCGATGGGCTCGACGAAGCCCCGGACGATGGTGGCCATCGCCTCGGTCTCCGTCAGCCCGCGCTGCATGAGGTAGAAGAGCTGGTCCGCGCTGACCTTGGAGACGGTGGCCTCGTGGCCCATCTCGACGTCGTCGGTGCGCACGTCCACGTAGGGGTAGGTGTCCGAGCGGGAGATCTCGTCGACCAGCAGGGCGTCGCACAGCACGTTGGACTTGGAGTGCCGCGCGTTCTTCATGATCTGCACCAGGCCCCGGTAGGCGGAGCGGCCGCCGTGGCGGGCGATGGACTTCGAGACGATGTGGCTCGAGGTGTGCGGCGCCATGTGGACCATCTTGGCGCCGGTGTCCTGATGCTGGCCCTCGCCGGCGAAGGCGATGGACAGGGCCTCTCCGCGGGCATGGGGGCCCATGAGGAAGACGGCCGGGTACTTCATGTTGCGCTTGGACCCGATGTTGCCGTCGACCCATTCCATGGTGGCGCCCTCGGCACAGGTGGCGCGCTGAGTAACGAGGTTGTAGACGTTGTTGGACCAGTTCTGGATGGTCGTGTAGCGCACGCGGGCGTTCTTCTTCACCACGATCTCCACGATCGCCGAGTGCAGGGAGTCGGTGGAGTAGATCGGGGCGGTGCACCCCTCGACGTAATGGACGTAGGAGTCCTCGTCGGCGATGATGAGCGTGCGCTCGAACTGGCCCATGTTCTCGGTGTTGATGCGGAAGTAGGCCTGCAGCGGGATCTCCACGTGCACGCCCTTGGGGACGTAGATGAACGACCCCCCGGACCACACGGCCGTGTTGAGGGCGGCGAACTTGTTGTCACCGGCGGGCACGACGGAGCCGAAGTACTCGCGCACGAGCTCGGGGTACTCGCGCACGGCGGTGTCGGTGTCGACGAAGATGACGCCCTGCTCCTCCAGGTCACCGCGGATCTGGTGGTAGACGACCTCGGACTCGTACTGGGCGGCGACGCCGGCGACGAGCCTCTCGCGCTCGGCCTCGGGGATGCCGATGCGGTCGTAGGTGTTCTTGATGTCCTCGGGCAGGTCGTCCCAGGAGTTGGCGGGCCGGTCCGTGGAGCGCACGTAGTACTTGACGGCGTCCATGTCGAGTTGGGACAGGTCCACGCCCCAGGTGGGCATGGGCTTGCGCTCGAAGGTCTCGTAGGCCTTGAGGCGCTTCGCGAGCATCCACTCGGGCTCACCCTTGATCGCGGAGATCTCCCGGACGACTTGCTCGTCGAGGCCGCGCTTGGCGTTGGCGCCGGCCTCGTCTGAGTCATGCCAACCGAAGTCGTAGGACGCCGAGATCGAGTCGATGATCTCGTCGTCGCTGCGCGCGGCTGGCTCGGTCGTGGTTGACGTCATCGGGTTCCTTCCGTTCGCTGGGGCCGGTTGCCTCGCGTGTGAGCGATGGTCCGCGCGGCGCGCTTGCGCAGCGCGGGCATGACGATGGGCACGTGCGTGGTGCACACGTGGTCTCCCCCGGCCAGGGTAGCCAGGCGCTGGACGGGCACGCCGAGCAGCCGGGAGAAGGCCTGGGTCTCAGCGTCGCACAACTCGTGGAACTGACCGGCGACGTCGCGCACCGGGCAGTGACCCTGGCAGAGCTGGACGGCGAAGGTGCCGTCGCCGACGTCGCGGATCGTGGCGGCGTACCCGTCCGCGGAGAGGGCGTCGGCCAGGGCCATGGCCCGGTCGGCCGGGTCCTTGCCCGCCGCCTCGACGATGCGCATGTAGCGGCGCTCGAGGTCCCGTCCGCGGGAGGCGGCGAAGGAGCCGACGGCCTTGTCCCCCGCGACCTGCGACAGGTAGCTCAGGGCCCGGGTGGCGAGGTCGGAGTAGCCCTCGCCGAGGTTCGTGCGCGCCGACGCCGTGGCGACGTAGTGGCGCGCGGGGCGCCCGCGGCCGCGCTTGCCCACGCCCGTGGGGGTGTGGACGGCAATCTGGCCGTTGTCCTCCAGGGCGGTGATGTGACGGCGCACGGCGGCGGGCGTGAGGTGGAGGATGGCGGCGAGCTGGGCGGCGGAGACGGGCCCCTTCTCAACGATGAGGTCAAGGACCTTGACGCGGGTGGACTCGTCATCCGCGGGAGCGCCCGGGCCGATCGGACTCGGGCTCATCGGACTTACAGGACTCACGCTTCCCCCTCTCCCGTCCCTCGCACTGCGCGCGGGCGCCACCGAGGCGCCCAGGGCGCCGTCGGCCTGGCACCCATTTTAAGCATCATCTTTGTGCCTAAATTGGAGCAGCGCAACTTGATGACGCCGTGGCGCAACGTGGCATGGCGCACGCCCGACCACCTGAGCCAGGAGTCCTCGCCCCATGCCGCGCGAGGACCTGAAGTCCTACGCGCGTCACATGCTCTCGGGGCTGCGCATCCAGGGGGCGTCAGCGGGGCGCAGTCCCTCATAGCCGCGCTTCCGGGCGCGCTCGGCGGCGAGGACCCCCGCGACAGTGGAGGGGTTGTGGAGCCGCCCGCCCATGACGGCGTCGAGCACGTCGTCGAAGCGGAACCAGGTGGGATCGAACTCGGCCTCCTCGGCCTCGCGCTCGGCGCGCTCCTCGACAGGGATCGGGCGCAGGCCCCGGGCGAGGAAGCAGCGCACGCCCTCGGTGGTGAAGCCGGGCGAGGCGTAGAAGTCGATGAGCGCGTCCCAGCGCTCGGCCGCGTGGTCGGTCTCCTCGGCGAGCTCGCGGGCGGCGGCGATGACCGGGTCCTCACCGGGGATGTCCAGCAGGCCGGCGGGGATCTCCCACAGGGCGGCCCGCACGGGGTGGCGGTACTGGCGGACCATGAGGATCTCGGCCGCGCCGTCGGGTTGGGAGGACTCCTCGGCCTCTCTGAGGGCGACGATGCTGACGGCGTCGTGGTGGGCGATGGTCTGGCGGCGGATGGGCTCGGAGGCGCCCGGGGACAGGCGGATCATCTCGTCGTCGACGGCGCAGATGGGGCCGGTCCATACGCGCTGGGCGCTCAGCACCTCCCTGGCGTCGCGCTCATCGGCGGGGCCGCCTGCGGCCTTGTTCTGGCGGGTCATCTGGGCCTCCATCGGGACTACGGTTGGCGCCCCCATTGTGCCCCCTCCCCGCCCTCCCCTCAGCGAGACCGGTCTCGATCCTGATAACGACCGGTCTCGCTGAGGATAGGATCGGATCACGGACGCGCACGCGGACGTGGACGCGCACGCGGACGCGGAGGGACGCGGTAGGACGAGGGGGAGCGATGAGCACCGGGGGGCTGGATCTGGACCTTCTGCTGGGCGCGGCCCGCGAGGCTGTCCTCGCCGCGGCCGCCTTCGCCCTCGATCCGGGCGCCGAGCCGCGGGTCGAGACCAAGCAGCATGCCAAGGACCTGGTCACCCAGGTGGATCGCGGCGCGGAGCGGATCATCGCCGAGCGCCTCGCGCCCACCGGCATCCCCCTGCACGGCGAGGAGCAGCACCGCGTCGAGGGCTTCGAGGAGCACGCCGGCCCGGCCTGGGTGGTCGACCCGATCGACGGCACGACGAACTACGTGGCCACGCACCGCGACTGGGCGGTCTCGCTCGCCCTGGTCGACGGCGGCGCCCCGGTGCTCGCGGTCCTCGCCGATCCTGTGGCAGGCCGTCTCATGACGGCGATCGCGGGGCGGGGGGCCTGGGTGGGCCCGCTTCGGTCGGCCGGCGGTGGCCGTGACGATGAGCCGATCCCCATCGCGCCGGACCTGGCGCTGGAGCGGGGCGCGGCGATCGTCCCGTTCAGCGCGCTCAGAGGCGTGCCCGGGGCCGGCGGCGTCGTGAGCGCCGCGCTGGCGGCTCGCGCCTACGGCTCGGCCGCCCTGGAGATCGCCGAGGTGGCCCGGGGCGGGGCGGTGGCCTTCCTGCACGGCGGCCTCAAGCCCTGGGACATGGCCGCGGCGGTCCTCCTCGCCCGGGAGGCGGGCGCGCTCGTCACCAGGGTGGACGGCTCCGCCCTGGACGCGCGCCGCGTCGGATCAGTTCTCGCGGCGACGCCGTCGGCGCACGCCCGCGTGCTGGAGATCCTGGCGCGGGCCCGCGACGCCGGTGGCGGGGCCGGCGATCCCACGCCCTGGGCCTAGGCGCCAGGGGCCAGGACGGCGATCAGTTGGGCGAGCAGGTCCGCGGAGGTGGGCAGCCCGGCGGCGGCGTCGCGCGCCCGGCCCCTCCACTCCCGCCGAGCGGCGGGATCATCCAGGAGCCGGCCGACGGCGTCGGCGATGGCAGGGGCCTCGGGCGCCACCAGAACGGCGCCCCCGCGCGCCGTGACGCCCGTGCCCCCCACATCGGTGGCGATGATGGCGGCGCCCGCCCTCAGCGCCTCCTGGATGGTCAGCGGCTGCCCCTCCCACAGGCTGGTCTGGACGACGACGTCGGCCGAGGCCATGAGCGCGCGGGCATCCTCGCGCCGCCCGAGCAGGGTCACGGGCAGGCGCTCAGCGTCGATGCGGGTCTGCAGAGCCGGGCGCTCGGGCCCCTCCCCCGCGACGAGCCAAGTCAGCGGCGCGCCATCCCCCTCAGCGCGCCGGGCGAGGATCGAGGCGGCATCGAGCAGGAGGGCGAGACCCTTCTGAGGGGCCAGGCGGGCCACGGTCAGGATGAGGGGGCCGCCCGCTCCCGCCAGCGCCTCGGCCGCGCCGCGGCCTTCCTCCCCACGGTTCTTGCCGGCGTCCCCCGCGGCCTCCTCGGGCGCGGGGATGATGGCGAGCAGGGCGCTGCCCGCCCCGCGAGCGCGGGCCCGCTCGACGAGGTCGGGACTGACGCCGAGCACAACATCGGCCCGCCTGGCCACGAGCTTTTCGAGGCGATCCCCTACGAGCCGGGTGAGGCGCCCGCCGACGGGCAGGTTGTGAAGGGTGACGACCAGGCGCGCCCGCCCGCCGCGGCGCCGGCCGAGGGCGAGGGCCGCCACTGAGCCCGCGCGCAGGCCGTGGGCGTGGACGACGTCGGCGCCCTGGGCGAGGGCCGCCAGACGGCGCACCGCTGAGCGGTCGGAGAGCGCGGGCCGGGGCCCGATGCTGAGGACAGCTCGGCGGGCGGCCCCGGTATCGAGGCCCTCCAGGACCTGTGTCGGCGCGGCGACGATCACCTCGTGGTCGGCGCCGCTCAGGGCCCGAGAGCACTGGCCGAGGTGCGCGCGCACTCCCCCGGCGGCGCTCCCACTGACCTCGACGACGCGCATGGGCCGCGTCCCAGCGATCCCGATCATCCCGGTCATCTCCTCCCCCGGCGCAGCGCTCCCAGGGCCTGGGGGCAGACGATGTGCGCGGCGGTGATTGTGGCGAGGGCGGCCAGGAGCGCCCAGGCGCCGGAGAGCAGGATCTGGGACCAGGGCGCGCCGGTCATCTGGCTGAGCGCCCGCCCGGCCCACCCGGAGGCTGCCGCGACCGGGGCCCCGGCGAGGATGACCCTGGCGATGGGGCGCAGCACCGAGGCTTCCAGGCAGCGGGCCAGGGCCGTCAGAAGGCCGATGCCCGCGATCGTCATGCCGATGCTGGTGCCGATGCCCAGTGCCTTCAGCGTGGCGGGGCCGTCCGCCCCGCCCGGGGCGAGCAACCGCACGGCGGCCGTGGACAGGGCGGCCGCCGCGGCCCAGCCTAGCGCGGTGGCGCGCGCGGCCCAGCGCGCGCCACCGGCGGCGAAGAGGACGCGAGTGACCTGGTGGATGAGGCCGAAGCCGACGATGCCGGGGGCGAGGCAGACCAGGGCGGCGGACATCCCTCGCACGTCGTCGGTCAGGAGCGCGAAGAACGCCTCGGCCCCGGTGCTCGCCGCCAGGAGCATCGCCATGCCGGCCAGGGAGACGCTGGTGACCAGGGCGGTGGAGTCACCGCACAGCCCCAGGGCCTCCTCACGCCGGCTCCGCGCGTGCCTGCCCGGCGCGCTCGCCTCGGCCCGGGCGGGGGCCGGGCCCGGTGGGCGGGCCGCCTCCTCGCCAAGCAGCCCCGCGATCCTCGGGTACAGGACGGTGGCGACGGGAACGACGAGCACGGCGTAAGGCAGCACCCAGATGGCCTGCGTGTACTGGTAGACGGCGATGGTGCCGCTGACTCCCCCGGAGCGGGCGAGGATGGGCACCAGGAGCATGAAGGCCTGCTGGGCGACCAGCGCTGTGATGCCGGCGGTGGCCAGGCTCCAGGCGCGCCGGCGGGTGGCGGCGTCGAGGCGGAGCGTGGGCCGCAGGTCGATGTCGAGGCGGGAGGCGGGGATGAGGAGGGGGAGGCTGAGGGCGGCCACGCCCAGCGTGGTCCCCCAGCCGAGGACGAGCAGCCCAGCCGAGTCGGCGCTGCGCGTCCACTGGCCCGCCCCCTCGGGGGTGATGGCCCCGTAGAGGGCGTAGGCGGCCATGACGACGAGGCTCGACAGGATCGGGGTGATGGCGGGCCAAGCGAAGCGCCGGTGCGCCTGGAGGACGCCGGTCAGGACGACGCCGATGCCGTAGAGCGGCACTTGGAGGGCGAACATGCGCAGAAAGTCGGCGACGAGTCGCGTTTGGAAGGCGGGGTCGGCGTCGGCTGAGGTGGGGAAGAGCGCGGCGATGGGGTCGGCGAGGACGGCGAGGAGGATGCCCAGGGGCACGAGGATGGCCAGGACGATGCTGAGCATCGCGGAGGCGGTTCGGGAGACCGCCTCGCGGCTGCCTGCCATGATGGCGCTGGCCAGGAGGGGGACGATGGTGGCGGCCAGGGCCCCGCCGACGACGACCTCGTACAGGACGTTGGGGACCTGGTTGGCGGTGGCGTACGCCCCGGCGACGGCGCCTGTGCCGACGGTCGCGGCCTGCACGATCCAGCGCAGGAATCCGAGCGCGCGGGAGATGAGGGTGAGTCCCGCGACGCCGCCGACGACGCCCGCCAGGCCTCGCCGCGCCCCGGTGTCCTCGCCCTCGGCGCGCGCGTCAGCGGCTGCCCCGTCCGTCATCGGTCCCGGCGCCCCAGGGCGTCCAGCGCGGCCAGGGCCGGGGTGGAGTCGATGACGTGTGAGAAGGACACGCGCTCGCTGGCCAGGATGAGGGCGACGCCGGTGACCGCCGCCCCATGGCGGAAGGCTCGCGAGGGGGCGGCGGCGAGGGCGGCGCCGACCAGGGCGCCGAGGGAGTTGGCACCGGTGTCGCCGAGCATGGTGCGCTCGCCGAGGTCCTCGGGCGCGGATGCGGCGGCGACCCCGAGGGCGCTGGCGGCCAGGGCGCGGGTGGGGGCCGCCGCCTGGCCGGGCCAGGCGAGGAGGGGGGCCGAGATGAGCGCGCTGGCCTTGAGGGCGCGCCCGGGGCGCAGGTCGAGGAGGTTGTGGACGTTGGCCCAGGCGCCGATGACGGTGGCGCTAACCGCGGTGTCGGCGACGAGCGCGCGCGGCCGGGCGGCCGGGGCCCGGCGCCTGGCGAGGAGGGCGCCGCTGATGAGCGCGCCGGAACCGATGATGGCGATCTTGAGGGCGCCCGTGGTGACGCGCCCCCTCCAGAGGGCGCCGAGGTGGCCGGCCAGGCCCTTGGCGGGGGCCTGGCCGTCGTGGGCGCCGGCGTCGAGATCGTCGATGAGCCCGGCGGCTCCTCCGGCGGAGGCGGCGATGACGGCGGCCGCGCCGGAGCGGGCGGTGAGCGCGCTCGGCCGGGCGAGCGCGCCCGCGCGCC